>DYMX01000028.1 GCA_020721345.1 Sulfurovum sp. | reverse complement strand
CGCTCTAAGTTGAGCGTGAACTTTACTTATCAAATATTATTTTATCATTAAAATATTTTAGGGTCTAAAGTTTACCAGACCCTAAAATATTTTCACCATTACAAGAAAAGTGGTATAATTAATCATAATTAAATAAAAAAAAGGAGTGTACTGTGAAAAAAAGATATGCGTTGTTGTTTGCTATCGTTTTAATGTTTAGCGGATGTGGAGAAAAAGACGGTGCCGGTTCAGAGGAAAATGCAGCTGTTAATGAAGTCGAGGATATGAAGCAAAGCATGAAAGAGGCAGGCAAAGAGATAAGCAAATATACATCCGAAGATCTAAAAAAAGCAACCCCTTTATCAAATGAGCAGATAAAAGCACTTTTGCCCGAAAGTTTGGACGGGATGAAGAGAAAAAGTTATAATATAACTAAGATGGGTTTTAATGCAGTGGAAGCAAAATATGACGACGATACAAGGAGTATTTCATTGTCTATACTAGATGGGGCAGGCGAGGTAGGAGCTGCAATGATGGGAATGACACAGCTTGGTATGAATGCTGGAGGCGAAAGTGAAAGTGAACATGGTTATATGAAACAATTTTCCTTGGATAGCGCAAAAGGTATAGAAGAGCAAGATAGGTCAAGCGATGGAAGCAGTATAACAAATAAAGTTACATTTATTGTCGTTGATAGATTTTTTCTTACTTTTGAAGCGCAAGGTATAGAGATGGATAAAATAAAAAGTATAGTAGAAGAATCCAAGTTGATCGATAGCCTAGAAGATACGCAGTAAAATATACCAATATTTTGATTGTATTTAGAGCTATATCAAAAACCTTAGATATGATATAATGTCTACAAAACAAAGAAGGAAGCTCTATGGATGTTAAAAAGTGTGATATGCTAGAAGAAGCCAGAGAAGAGATAGACATACTTGATATGCAGATAGTTGAACTTATAGCTAAACGAAATGAGTATATAAAACAAATTGCTTATTTTAAAAACAGCATAGAAGAGGTCAAAGCTGAAGATAGAGTTAAAGATGTGATTTCAAGAGTAAGGACCAAAGCTATCTCTCTGGGTCTTTCTCCAAATCTCATAAACGACCTTTATGTAAGAATGATCGATGATATGGTTGAGAGTGAAATAGCGGAGTTTAAAAACGCTAAAAGTTTGTAATACTTAATTTATCTAATTCTACCTTTATTTCATTGAAATTTGAAGCATGGGCAAAACACGCTCCTTTGCCGCAAATTGACCAATTGTCATCATCGTTTATTTCAGTTAAGAGATATGGATAGTTTAGTTTTAGTATCTCATTCTTAAAATTTTTCATATTCTCTTTGGATGATCTTAAGATCACATATTTATGAAGATATTTTGATACTGCTGAGCACATTAGCGGACTTGATATAGGCTGTCTCATAAGTGAATGTGAGTGGCGCTCTAAAGATCTTAAAATAATTTTACCATAGTCAAGCTGAGTTAATGTATCAAGTTTTAATAGCACATCTATCATGACTGCAAGCGAGGATGGATATGAGATGTCGTAAATTTCAGCTTTTGTGGAAAATTCTCCGTTTGCAAATTCCCATTCGTAGTTTTTATAAAATCTTTTAATAGCAACATTTGCTAAAATAACAGCAAAATCAAGATAGTTTTTTTCATGTGTCGTATCGTATGCGCCAAGAAGCGTATTTGCAAGATATGCGTAATCTTCCAAAAATGCTTCTATTTTTGGTTCATTGTCGTTTATTGTTGAGTGATAAAGCGTATTGTTTATGTATAGTTTTTTTATTAAGTATGCAAGAGAGACTTTAGCTCTGTTTTCATAGCTTTCATCAATTTGACCGAGCAAGAATAATGAATTTATCATCATGGCATTCCATGCAAGGATTATTTTTTTATCTATAAACGGATACTCTCGTTTTAGCCTTAAATCTTTTAAAGCATGAATGGCGATATCATACTTCGGTATATTTTCTTCTTTGTAATTTACTATAGATTTTCCTTCAAAAGTTCCATTTTTAGTGATGTCAAATTGTTTTGCAGTCATTGCTGGATCATCTATGCCGGCATTTTTGAATGCTTGCAGCGCCTCATCATAATCATATACAAAGTACTCTCCTTCTCCACCTTTGCTATCTGCATCACTAGCGCTATAAAAAAGTTCCCCATCGCTCATATAATCAAGTATAAATTTAGCAGTATCAAAAGCAATACTCTTATATCTGTTGTCACTGGTTACAATATAAGTTTTGAGGTATAGTTCGCAAAGAAGCGCATTATCGTATGTCATTTTTTCAAAATGCGGAACCAGCCATCTCTCATCGGTACTGTATCTGCAAAATCCGCCATCGACAAGATCATAAAATCCACCCCTAACCATACACTCCAAAGAGTGCTTGATGATACTCAGTATATTGCCATCCTTACTAAATCTATAAAAGTCAATTAGAGTCATATATGTAGAAGCTTGCGGAAATTTTGGGCTATCGCCGAAACCGCCAAAAATTTTATCATAAATTGATTTTGCCTGTTCAGTAAATTTGCTTTCAATGCCAAGTTCAAGCCTTGTGGCTTCTATCTTTCTTTTTCTGGGATTTAAAAATTCCAAAACTTCATTGCCTTTTTCTTTTAGTAAGGATTCATCTTGTTTGTATCTTTTTGTTATAACATTCAGTAGTTCCTCAAAGCTCATCATGCCATATTTTGGAGTGGGCGGTATATATGTTGCGCTATAAAACGGCTTTAAATCAGGAGTTAGAAATATAGAAGTAGGCCATCCCCCGCCTCTCCCGTTCATCAGCGAATAAACCTCTTGAAAATATTTGTCTATATCCGGTCTTTCTTCACGATCGATTTTAATAGATATGAAATTTTCATTTAATATCTTTGCAATCGTTTCATTTTCAAATGATTCTTCTTCCATGACATGGCACCAGTGACAGCTGCTGTAACCTATGGAAACAAATATTGGTTTATTTTCTTGCGTTGCAAGGTGCAGGGCATCATCTCCCCACGGATACCAATCTACAGGATTGTCAGCATGGGCTAAAAGATAAGGAGATGTTTCATTTACGAGAAGATTTGGCATTTTAAACCTTTTTATTAATGTTTGATTAGTCAATATAAGATACAATGACGATTATGAATTTTATACAATAAAAAAGTTTAAATAACAAGGTGTTTTATGATAAAAAAAATTATGTTATTATTCGTGGTTCTTGGTTTTTTTGTTTTTGCTGAAGGTTTCGGTCAGGCAAAAGAGCAGGTTTTTCTAAAACCGGAAGATGCATTTAAGATCGATATTAAAAAAACCGATAGCGGATTGAAAGCAAAAATAACACTCGGAAATAATATATACATCTATCAAGATTCTATAAAGTTCAGTATCTCTAAGCCTATAGTAAAAATATTGAAAATTGCATTACCGACACCAACTATTTTTCATGATCAAAAAATATATGAAAATGTATTATCTGTAGATATTCCGGCATCTTTATTAAAAGATGTCAGTGAAGATACATATGAGCTAAACATAGCATTTGAAGGTTGTTCAAAAAGTGGTGTATGCTATGCGCCTATAAGCAAAAGTTTTACATTTGGAAGCGGTGAGAGCGGATTTGTATCCAAGCTGTCAAATCTGGCAGGTACTACCAATATGGCAGATATTGCTAAGACCATAGGCAGTGAGAGTTCATGGTTTATATTGTTATTGTTTTTTGTGATCGGATTGCTTTTGGCTCTTACGCCATGTGTTTTCCCTATGATTCCAATACTAAGCTCGATTATCATATCACAATCATCCGGCTCCAAACCGTCTTTGTCAAAAGTATTTTTTATTTCACTTGTATATGTGACAGCAATGTCACTAACATATGCTATTGTTGGAGTTATTGCAGGAATGGCGGGATTTGATATGCAAGCAGCAATGCAAAATCCTTTTATTTTAATCATTTTTGCATTAGTGTTTGTAGCTTTAGCAATGTCATTATTTGGATTTTATGAAATAGGTTTGCCGACAAAATGGCAAACAAAGATATCCAATCTCAGCGATAATGCAGGTGCTCAAGGCGGAATAGTCGGAACGGCAATAATGGGTATGCTCTCAGCTCTTATCGTTGGACCATGTGTTGCCCCAGCACTTGGAGGGGCGATTTTATTTATATCTCAAAGCGGAGATGCTATGCTTGGCGGTTTGGCGCTATTTATTATGAGCTTTGGCATGGGAGTTCCTCTTTTGTTGGTTGGAATAGGCGCAGGCAAATGGATGCCGAAGCCTGGCGGTTGGATGAGTTTAGTAAGTCGTTTTTTTGGTATAGCGATGTTAGTACTTGCTATCATGATGGTATCTCGTATAACAACACCGGCAGTTACGATGCTGCTTTCAAGTTCGCTTTCTCTTTTTACAGTTTACGGTATATATAAAAACAGAGATGAGCTTAGAAGCAGTATCGTAAAATTTTTAGCATTTGTAATATCCGTTCCCCTTGCTGCTTTATCAATAGTTTGGATCATTGGAGCAGTAAGCGGCGGAGTATCAACTTTAACGCCGTTAAAATATCAATCATTGGAAAACTCGACTCATGGAAAAAAAGGATATAGCGTAGATGCGCTCATGAGCGAAATTAAGGCTTCCCAAAAGCCTGTTATTGTTGATTTTACAAAAGAGTCCTGTGCTGCTTGTAAAGAGTTGGATGTAGTTACGTTTGCTGATATGAATGTTAAAGAAGCATTTAAAGATCATACTTTTATACAAGTTGATCTCACAAACAATACGGAACAAGACCAAGAGATGTTAAAGCATTTTGGAATATTTGGAACACCGAATATTTTGTTTTTTGACAAAAATGGAGAGCTTATAAAGGATAAAACCATTACGGGGTTTATAGCACCTGATAAATTGATACAACACATGAAAGCATTAAATGAATAAAACTCTTCAAATAGGAAAAATCAATACACTTGAAGTGTCAAGATTTACGGATAATGGCGCGTATTTAAGGGCAAAAGATGGAGGAGAAGTACTGTTGCCAAACGCTTATGTCGATAGTGATACTATGGGTATAGGAGAACTTGTCGATGTTTTTTTGTACACTGATTCTGAAGACAGAATGGTTGCAACTACCCAAAGAGCAAAAGCCATGCTGGGTGAATTTGGATATTTTAGAGTAGTCAGTTACAAGCAGTACGGCGCATTTGTAGATTGGGGTTTGCCAAAAGATCTCTTTGTGCCTTTAAAGGAGCAAAAAGACTATTTTCACATAGATGACCTTTTTATCTTAAGAGTTTGCATCGACGAGCAGACAGGCAGGTTGTACGGAACTCAAAAGATAGGCAAGTGGCTGGCAAATAATACAAATGGATTATTTGCAGGACAAGAGGTAAATATGCTTATTATTGCCAAAACACCGCTTGGATTTAAAGTCGTAGTCAATAATCTATTTGAGGGAATGCTTTTTGAGAGCGAGATATTTAAATCCCTTGCAGTTGGCGATATGAAGCTTGGAGTTATAAAAAATATCAGAAGTGACGGGAAGCTGGATTGCCTGCTTAAAAGCTCCAAGATGGACAGTGATGAGATGAGCCAAAAAGTCATTGAAATTTTAAAACAAAATAATGGCAAAGTAGATTGCACATATAAGAGCGATAGCGAAAAGATATATCAAATTTTTGGTATGAGTAAAAAGAATTTCAAAAAAACATTAACTAAACTTATAGAAAACAAAAGTATAACTTTGGATGAAAAAAGTATAATTTTAAATTAGAAAAAATTACAATATAGGATATTTTTTGCAATTTCTCTTCATAGTTTTTCTTTTTTCTGCTTTATTGTTTGGCACCGAATTGAGTATTGCATCGTATAATGTCGAAAATCTTTTTGATGCTAAATTTCAGGGCAGTGAATATGATGATTATACTCCAGGTAAACATAATTGGAATGAGAGAACAGCAAAAATAAAATTGCGAAACACTGCAGAAGTTATTTGTGATATCAATAGTGATATTATTGGACTTCAAGAGATAGAAAATAGATATGTATTTGATGAGCTTAAGAAATTACTTAAAATTGTCGGATGTGAATATAGATATAGCGCAATTACAACTAAGCCTTTTTCATCAGTGCAAATAGCATTGCTCTCTCGTCATCCTGTCATTTCACAAAAAGAACTTATCGTTTCTCCAAGCTACAAAATTAGAAATATCTTAGAAGTCGCTATTGATGTAGATTCAAATCCCATTACTGTTTTCGTGAATCACTGGAAATCAAAATCCAGCGGAGGCAAAGAGAGTGCAAGGGTTAAAACCGCTGCAGTTTTGGCGCAAAGAATTGTAAAGCTCAATTCAAATAGCGAGTATGTAATAATAGGAGATTTAAATAGCAAACATGATGCGCCAAATTCATTGGAGCCGGCGCTGAATGACACGGGCGGCATAACAGCCATCGGCGATATTATACATACATACAAAGATTCTACTTCTATCGTTAAATCACAGATTATAAAACTTCCAAAAGGCTTTCATTATAATCTATGGAATGAGTTGCCTGCAAATAAGAGATGGAGCCATAGTTTTAAGAGCCAAAAAGGCGCTATTGATCATATAATAACTCCGCCTAGTCTATTTAATGGACACGGCATTGAATATAAGGACAACACATTTAGCGTGTTTGCGCCAAGGTATTTGCTAAACAAATACGGCGGAATAAATAGATGGAAGATCAAAAACGGAAATCACGCAGGAAGCGGATACTCTGATCATTTGCCTATAATTGCTTTTTTCACAACTAAGCCATTTAAAATAATAAAAAATCAACAGTCGATAATACCAAAGAGACAGATAGAATACTTATATGAAATTGAGAGCCTAACAAGCGATATTCTTCTTGAAAATGCAACTGTCTTATGGGCTAGAAGAAATATCGCTATTATCAAGCAGACAACAACGGGCAGAGGCATACTTTTGTATAAATGTCAAAAGGGACTAAAGGTTGGAAATAAATATGACATTATCGTAAATGAGATCAAAAACTATAAAGGTTTAAAGGAGATAACATCTATAAGCGCATCAAAGCCAAAAGGAATATCAAATATTATTCCATTTTTTAAAAATAATAAAAGTTTAAATTCTTCATTGAATCAAAATGAGATTCTAAAAGATATGGTCGGAGTATATAAAAATCATAAGATACATTTTATAAACGGTAGATCATTGCCAATTTTCTTTAAAATAAAAAATTTTACGATAAAAGATAATTCAAAAGTAAAGATACTTTATGGACATTTGGGGTACTATAAAGGAGTTGAAATTGTCATATATGACAAAAATGATATTGAGATTATGGAGTAGGGATGGCTTATTATACTTGGATTTTGGCATTTCATGTGATTAGTATACTTAGTTGGATGGCTATGCTTTTTTATCTGCCTAGGTTGTTTGTTTATCATAGGGAGCATAATGACAATATGGGCTTTTTGGAAGTTGTTAAAATTCAAGAGTATAAACTTTATAAATATATAGGATTGCCTGCCCTTTGGGCAACGGTGCTTAGCGGCATGACACTTATGTTGTTAAATCAAAGCATTTTTCAAAGCGGTATTTGGTTTCATATAAAACTGACATTTGTTGTTTTTCTGTTAGCGTATAGTTTTTCTCTAAATCATTATAGAATTGCTTTGGCAAATGATCCAAATTATAAAAGCGGTAAATTTTTTAGATTTTATAATGAAGTTCCTACCATTTTAAGTATCGTTATAGTCGTCATGGTTGTGGTTAAGCCATTTTAGTATAATTATTTTTATTTTATGCTACAATGAAATAAAAAAACAAAGGATATGTTATGGGATTGCCTGAAATAAATTTAACTTTTTTAAACGATATTGTATCTGTACCTTTTCATATACATCCGGCAATTGTGCATTTTGCCGTAAGTTTGCCAATAGTTATTTTGTTGATAGAGATATTTAATCTCTTTCCAAGAAGAAGGATTGTTGATATTATTACTGTCGGACTTTTTGGAATGCTCCTATTTGTATTGATCGGCGTTTATGTATCAGGCGTAACTGACGGCAAGGAAGCATTTGAACTGTTAGATGTCAAAGGACAAGAAGCCTTAAAATCTCATAAGATATTAGGAGCATATATAATTATTTTCGGATTTACCTTGGTAGCTTTATTTAAAGCATTAAGCTTGCTAACAAACAAGATATATTATAAAATGCTTTACATTGTAATATTGGCACTATTTATAGCTATTATTCTAAAACAAGGCAAAGACGGCGGAGAACTTGTTGATGTTTATGGTGTTAATGTGCAAAAAGCAAAAATGCTTGAAGATGAGCTTTTTGATCTGCAAATGAAATATGACGACCTAAATAGTTCATTTAGCGCCCTAAAGGCAAAAGAAGCTAATGCAACTGATATAAACAAATCGCAAGAGTTAAACAGTACGGTTAAAACAATTGATGCAAATGCAACCAAGACATTGCTTTAGTATATAACTTTTGATAAGTAGAGCCCAGTCGCAGGCGCTAGGGTTGTGGAGTGTTTTTTGTCTCCTTCTAATTGCTCAATGAGCATTTCTAAGGAGATTTGATCCATTGCATATTTCATAGAGGCTTCAACGATTATTCTGACCTGTGAGCGCAAGAATCTATTTGCCGATATTTTTATAGCGTGATAGTTTTTGTATTTTTTATAATAGGTTTTATAAACAGAGCAAAATGTATTTGTTTGGTTTTCATCTGTTTTGCAAAATAGTTTAAAATCATGTGATCCTTCAAATATCTTCAAAGCAGATTTGAGTTTTTGCTCATCAAAATCATCATAATAGCCAATATGGTTTTGCTCAAAAACGTTTACAGACTTCGTTTTAAATATATAAATATACTCTCTTTTATTGGCGTCAGATCTAGCATGGAAATTGTTATCTGCTGCAGTAATTTTTTTTATTTTAATATATTTTAATTTTTGATTGAGTTCTTTTTTTAGTTTTACCAGGTCATTCCAAAAGGGGGGCAGATCAAAAGATATAATTTGATTTGTTGCATGAACTCCTTTATCCGTTCTGCCTGCACCAACAATATTGGAATCTATACCTAAATTTTTAAGAGCGACATTTAGGCTGCCAACGACAGTATCATGGGAACTTTTTTGGCTTTGAAAGCCAAAAAAGTGTGAGCCGTCATAGCTTATAGTTGCCTTTACCCGCATCAAAAAACTCTTTCAACCCTACGTTTAAAAAGTAATCTCCCGCCCGCTGCTATTGCTAAAACTCCAAAAATAAGCCAATAAATATTTCCGTACTTTTCTAAAAAAGATGCGTAAATATATGATCCTAAACTAACTGCAAATATAATAGCATAAGAGTTGTTTGACTGATATCTAGAATGGATCATGCTAAATGATGCAATTGTCTTTAATGTAATTATAGGCATGAGACTTATGAATAAAAAGAAAAATATTCTATTTTTTTCTTTTTCATCTTTTAAAGTTCCACTCCAGTATTTACTTATCGATTGAAAGCTAATGTCATCTTTATCACTTGTATCATAAGCTATGAGCTCTGCAAATTTTGCTTGTCTTAACTTGTCCTGATCATATGTGTATGCAAAACCGTCTTCGAGCATAAAATAACCTTGAGTATGAGGATCGTTTATTATCCTGCCGCTTTTTGCCAAAAAGATCTGTTCGCCTTTTTTTGCCAAAGGATTGTATATGACAATATCATGATATTGCGTTTTGTCTTGCTTGTTGATAAAAAGATAATAGTCATCAAATTTTTGTCCTAACGAATTTGGATCAATATTTAATCTTGCTTGCGATAGTTTTTCTATCTTAAATGCATTGTACATCTGTTTTGCAATTGGCATTGCAAAAAAAGATACTGCAAACAAAAGCGCAGAAAAAAGAAATGAAAGGATAAGATATTTTTTGACAATTCCTGATGAGCTTACACCAAAAGAGTAAAGCGCGCCTAGTTCATTATCGTTTGATAGTCTGATAAGTGTCAAAGATACGGATGCAACAAATGAGACAGGTAGCGTATAAAAAATAATAGAAGGTAAAAAGTATCCGTAAAGTCTTAAGATATCAATAAAATCTAACTGGATCTGATTTGTAAGCATAGAAATTCTTATAAAATAGACAAGAGAAATAATCGCAAAAAAAGGCAAAAATATCATAAAAAATGTTTTGCCGAAATTTGAAGAGAGATAATCTTTTATTTTAGCCATGCATTATCATTTCTATTACGTTATAAGCGTAGGGATCAAATATATACACTATGAGGGCAGCAAGAGCTAAAAACGGGACAAACGGCACACCTTTGTCTCTATAGATAAGTGATGGTATAAGAGCAAGAAGCGCAGATAAAAATATAGATATAAAGAATAGCGGGAATCCAAGCAGTGCGCCCATTGTTGCCGCTACTATGATATCGGCTTCCCCCATTGTCTCTTTATTTGCTATTTTGGAACTTATCCAAGAGATGGCAAATAAGCCAAATGCCGCGATCGCGCCATTTATAATGGAGTCAAAAAACATAGGATTAATAATAGCAAAAAACAGAGCCGCAAAATTTACGCTATCTGGAACTGCCATATGGTCAAAATCTATCATGCTAAGAGCAAACAGGGAGGCAAAAGAAAAAAAGACAAACGGTAGATACCAGGTCAGCCCTATTTTATAATATAGTGCTACAAATAATAGACCGGTAATTATCTCAATTATCGGATACCTGATAGATATTTTTGTTTTACAAAATGCGCACTTGCCTCTTAAAAAAACAAAAGATAATATCGGTATATTGTGCCACCATTTCAGAGGCGTCTTACATTTGGGACAATGTGAGGCCGGAAATGCAATGTTTTGTTCCAATGGAACTCTATGTATCACTACGTTTAAAAAAGATCCTATTATGATTCCTAAAATAAATATAGACAAGCCTATCATCAAAGTCCTCCAAATTTTCTATCAACCGTGCGGTATTTTTCTATGATGCTTTCTAGCTCCAAAGAAGTGAAGTCAGGCCATAGAGTAGGAGTAAAAAATAGTTCGCTATAGCTTGTCTGCCAGAGTAAAAAGTTGCTTATTCGCTGCTCACCGCTTGTTCTTATTAACAGGTCTAGATCGCTATATGGAGTGTCTAGTGCCGCGGATATAGTGTCTTCGCTTATCTCTTTATTTTGTCCAATAAGTTTTTTAACCGCTCTTGTTATCTCATCTCTGGCTCCATAGTTAAGCGCTAGTATTTGAGTTAGTTTCGTGTAGTTTTTAGTTTCTTCTTTTGTCGCATTGATTTGTTTTTGAAGCTTGAGCGAAAATTTAGACAGATCGCCTATGGTGTCAAATTTTATACCGAATTTATGATAAGTCTCAAGTTCATTTTTGAGATATTTTTCAAGCAGTTTCATCAAAAAATCAACTTCAAGTTTTGGTCTTTTCCAGTTTTCAGTACTAAATGCATAAAGCGTAAGCGTTTTAATAGTATTGTGCTTCGAACAAAACTCAGTTATCTCCCTTATGGTCTCAGCACCCTTTTTATGCCCTTCGCTTCTCGGAAGATTACGTTCTTTTGCCCATCTGCCGTTACCGTCCATTATGATTGCTAAATTTGTAAGATTGTTTTGTTTCATTTGGATAATTTTTTAGCGCATTCTAAAATATCAAGAGAGAGCGAGAGTTTGTCTTTTTTACCAAGGGCGATTTCCTCGTCATCTGCTATCCAAACAATCTCATTTTCATTGCTTCCAAAATTGTTTTCAGTTGAGATATGATTATAGCATACTGCATCAACACCTTTTACTTCCATTAAACTATATGCATTTTTTAGACCGTTTTCTTTATCCATCTCAGCTTTGAATGCAACGGTCTTAATTCCATTTTTTTCAATTGCGCTTAAAATATCTGGATTTTGTTTCAGTTTAATTTCCCAATTATCGCCAATATCGCTTTTTTTCATTTTACCAACTTGAGGATAAAGAGGAGTAAAATCAGCCACGGCTGCAACCATAAAAAGATACGGCTCTTTTTGTATCATGCCGATCGCATCCGGATTGTTTAGACTTGGTTTGCTTAATACTCCCTTTTTAGCAACCCTAAGAGCATCAATGGTAAAATCAAGCATTTCAGATGCGCTATCTACATCAATGATGTAGATATTTTTTGGTAGATCATCATGTTTTGCCACTGTAATTAGACACACATCAGCACCCCTTAAATATAGAGCAGTAGCGATAGAATTTGCCATTTTACCGCTTGAGTAGTTTGAGACAAATCTCACATCATCGATTTTTTCTCTTGTCCCGCCGCCAGTTACAACCACTCTTCTATTTTCCCAAAAACTCTCTTTCAAAAGTATCTTGGAGCATTCCCAAAAAATTTCACTTGGCTCAGCTAAGGCTCCATTTCCGGTATCTCCACACGCCAAAAGTTTATTTTGCGGCTCTATGATATTTATATCACTTACCGCCAGCATTTTTAGAGAATTTTTTGTTTGATGATTTTCAAGCATATTTGTATTCGCAGCAGGTGCAATTATAATTGGCTTATTGCAAGCAAGCACAGTTTCAAGCAAGATATTATCCGCTATTCCTTTTGCCATTTTATTTATCGTATTTGCAGTTGCCGGAGCTATAACCAAAAGATCACAATCTCTAGTTATCTCGATATGATTAAGACTATTTGCCCAGCTTTGTGTCTCTTTGGTTAAAACTTGATTTCTTGTTAAGGCTTCAAGTGTAAGCGGAGCTATAAACTCACATGCTGCTTCACTCATCACTACTCTTACATCTGCTCCTGATTTTATAAAAAGTCTTGCAATATCACATGCCTTATATGCAGATATGCTGCCGGTTATTCCTAAAACTATTTTTTTACCTGTTAGATCTATATTCATTTTTTGATTCCAAAAAATTTATAAAAAAAGTTTGCTATACTTTTTTGAGGCGTTCTGCTAAGCACCAGATCTCCGCTATTCGGACATTTTGTTACCGTTGTGCCTGCTGCTATCATCACATCATCTGGAATTGTAACAGGAGCCACAAGCTGGCTGTCACTTCCGATAAAAACATTTTTGCCGATAATTGTTTGATATTTGGTTTTGCCATCATAGTTGCAAGTGATGGTTCCTGCTCCTATATTTGTTCCTTCATCAACACTCGCATCTCCTATATAGCTTAAATGTCCGGCTTTGACACCATTCAAATTTGACTTTTTGATCTCGACAAAATTGCCTATATGGGTATCAATTATACTACTATCCGGTCTGATTCGCGCCATCGGACCTATGTCACTATTTTCAACAGTAGAATTTTCTACAACACTTCCTGTTTTTATGTGAGAGTTTTTAATAACGCAATTTCCAATGATACTAACACCGTTTTCTATGATGCATTCACCCTCAAAAGTAGCCCTGCAGTCGATGTATATGGTTCGAGGAAGACGCATAGCAACACCCTCGGTCATCCAGTGCGACCTGATTCTTGCCTGCATGATCTCTTGGGCATGAGAAAGATCGAGTTTGGAGTTTACTCCTTTGAACTCCTCTTCATCCACATATATTGGTTTAACGTATAGGTTGTCTTGAACCGCCATTTCAATAATATCTGTTAGATAATACTCTTTTTGCGCATTATTGTTTTTTAATGTCGGAATATACTTTTGAAGCAGTGAACTCTTAATGCAATAAACACCAGCATTTACGCTTTTTGTTTTCAGCTGCTCTTCGCTGCAGTCTTTTTGCTCAACTATATGTTTTACTTCACTGTTTTCTATGATAACTCTGCCATATCCGCTTGGATCAAGAAGCTCTATAACGCTCATCGTTATATCGCTATCATCATCAATTAGCTTATGAAGCGCATTATTTGTAACAAGAGGCATGTCACCGTTGAGTATTAATGTTTTTTTATGTTTTGTAATAACTCCCATCATCGCCCCGCCGGTACCGGGAAAGTTGATAGCGTCTTGTATGTGAAAGTTTATATTTAAGTAGTTATCTTTTATTTTACCTTCAATCATAGAAGCTTCGTGAAAAAGCACTACCGTTATATCATCGCTTATATTCTGGGCTGCCTCAATGGCATGAAATAGCATAGGCTTGCCTGATATTTCATGAAGCACTTTTGGTAAACGAGATTTCATTCTTGTGCCTTGCCCGGCAGCTAGGATAACAACACTTACACTCACTTTTTAGCCTTTGTTGGATAAAATTATTACTATTAATTATCGTGATTATATCTTAGTTGTGATTAAAAATGAAGGATAAAAATGCAGTGCAAACACTTTGGCAGTTGCGGCGCTTGCAATCTATATGAACTAGATTTCAAAAAGCAGCTTCAAGAAAAGAGTAAAAAAGTCTCTAAACTTATAGGGTATGAAAATCTTGCTCTTTTTGAATCTTTAGAACAAAATTATAGAGCAAGAGCAGAATTTAGGATATGGCATGACGGAGATATATGCAACTATGCTATGACAAATATAGATAAAAATGGAGTTGTCAAAATAGATGAATGTCATATGGTATTAGAGCCGATAGAAGATCGTATGTGGAAGTTGCTTGACATTATCAACTCATCACAAGTTTTAAAAAGAAAACTTTTTGGCGTTGAGTTTTTAAGTTCTACGCTTGATGATGTTCTTATCACTATGCTTTATCATAAAAAACTTGACGATGAATGGATATCGGAAGCAAAAGAGTTAGAAAGTATTTTAAAAGCAAACATTATAGGCAGGAGCAAAGGACAGAAGCTGATCCTTTCAAAAGAGCATATAACCGAAGAGTTGAGTATCGATAATATCAAATACAAATATATACAGCATGACGGTGGATTTACGCAGCCAAATCCCGCAGTTAATGAAAAGATGATTGGCTGGGCAAAAGAGAAAGCTAAGAGTATCGGATATGGTGACCTGCTCGAGAGTTATTGCGGACTTGGTAATTTTACACTGCCTCTCTCTTCTTGCTTTGACAAAGTATTGGCCACTGAGGTTTCTAAAAGATCTATCTACAATGCACAGCAAAATTGTGAGATAAATGATATAAGCAATATAAACTTTGTAAGGCTCTCAAGCGAAGAGATGAGTGAAGCGCTAGGCGGCGCAAGAGAATTTAATCGCCTAAAAGATATAGACTTAAAAGAGTTTCAGTTTTCATGTGTGCTTGTAGATCCGCCTCGTGCCGGGTTGGATGATGATACGATTAAATTAATTTCAAGTATAGAGCATATTATATACATCTCTTGCAATCCTGAAACATTAGCAAGAGATCTAGAAGTTCTGAGAGCCACTCACGACATTGTTGACGGAGCCGTTTTTGATCAGTTTCCTTATACTAGCCACATAGAAAGCGGTGTGTTTTTGAAAAATTTTGAAAAAATAGGGTCAGAGGTTTACTTTTCAAATTGTTTCTAAAATAACTACTTTTATAAACTAATATTTTAGGAAAGCAGGGTCATAGGTTTATCTAAACGATGAGGATCAAAAAAAAGTTGATGAGATCTCTGCTGGTAAGCTAGAGATAAAAGATAATGATATAAAGCCTCGTATCTGCCAAACTATTCAAAATAACATCCTATAATCAGTTTGAGGGTTCG
>DYMX01000008.1 GCA_020721345.1 Sulfurovum sp. | reverse complement strand
ATTAGGAAATAAATTTTAGGATTTAGCTGTCTAAAAAATTCAGGGCATTATAGAGATAAAGTTTAAATATTCAAAAAGATATTTAGACAAACAAAAATGTCTATCTAAAACATATGATAAACCAATTTAGCTTTTTTGTCAATAAGAAATCAAATTTATTTCGCTTGTGATATCAAGACGCCTTCAAGTATTGCATCAATATCGCCGTCAAGTATAGCATCTACATTTGAAAATGCCTGATTGCTCCTAGAATCCTTTACTTGCTGATAAGGTGCAAGAACATATGATCTTATCTGATGTCCCCAGCCGATCTCACTTTTTTCTATGCCGTCGATCTCTGCTTGTTTTTTTGCCATTTCATATTCATAAAGACGGGATTTTAGCATTTTCATAGCGCTTGCTTTGTTTTTATGCTGGCTTCTGTCATTTTGGCATTGAACAACTATATTTGTAGGTATGTGTGTAATTCTGATAGCGCTTTCAGTTTTATTGACATGCTGTCCGCCTGCACCGCTTGCGCGATATGTATCTATCCTTATATCTTTATCTTCTATCGTTAGATCCACATCATCTTCTATTTCCGGACTTACCATCACAGAAGTAAACGATGTATGTCTTTTGGCATTGCTATCAAAAGGAGATATTCTTACAAGTCTATGGATGCCATTTTCAACCTTGAGGTAGCCATAGGCATTTTCACCTTTAATGATAAAAGTGGCATCTTTGATACCCGCCTCTTCACCTGCTTGATAGTCAAGCTCTTCAACTTTAAAATCGTGTCTCTCGGCCCATCTGAGATACATTCTATAAAGCATACTAGCCCAGTCTTGGGATTCAGTTCCCCCAGCTCCGGGATGAATTGTAACAATGGCATTTGCGCTGTCGTGTTTGCCGCTTAACATCATTTCAATTTCCAAAGAGTGTATGGCATTTTCGAGACTTGTAGCATCTTCAAAGAGCATTTCTAGTGTTTCTTCATCTTTTTCTGATTTTGCTAACTCAAAGTATTCAACACCGTCCCTCAAGGCATTTAAAGCAGAATTGTACTTTGCTAGAACGCGCTCTGTTCTTGTTTTTTCTTGACCTATCTTTGCAACATTTCCGCTGTCATTCCAAAAGTTTGAATCTTGTTGAAGCTCTTCTATCTCTTTTAATCTAGTCATTAAAATATCAGGTTTAACAATATGTGTAATGTTGTCCATTTTGATATTTAGAGATTTAAGCATTTCACTATATTCGTATGCATCCATAAATAAATTAATCCTATTAAAAATTTTGATATTATTCTACCCTAATATTCTACAAGCGGAGGTTAGATATGCTAGTAACCAAAACAATTGATCAATTTAATATTGCTAGAAAAAATCTCAAAGGGTCCGTTGGATTTGTTCCGACCATGGGCGCACTGCACAAGGGACATCTAAGTCTTATTCAAAGAGCCAAAGAAGAAAATGAGCATGTTATTGTATCTATTTTTGTCAATCCAACCCAATTCTTAGAAGGCGAGGATCTTGATAAATATCCCAAGAAAGAAGAAGCTGATATGGAGATATGCAAGCTCGCCGGTGTTGATGTGCTATTTGTGCCGACAACGAATGTAATGTATGGGAGCGATGAGTTAAAAATCCTAGCCCCAAAGATAAAGGGATACATACTTGACGGCTTTAATAGACCGAGACACTTTGATGGAATGCTGCAAATAGTTATGAAGCTGCTCAATCTCGCAGATCCTCATAATGCATATTTTGGCAAAAAAGATGCTCAGCAGCTATCCTTGATAAATAAAATGGCTGAGAATTATTTTTTGAGATCAAAAATAGTGCCTTGCGATATCGTAAGAGATTATGACGGGTTAGCGCTAAGCAGCAGAAACGTATATTTGAGCCAAGATGAGAGAGAGATGGCTTTGTCAATACCTAGTTCTCTGCAAAAAGCATCACAAATAATAATTTCAGGCAAATTGGACGCACAGATCATAAAGAAAAGCATGATAGACATTTTGGAAAAAAATGTTAGCAGTATAGAGTATGTCGAGATAGTAAATAGGGATTTTGAAATACTCGATAGTGTTGAACTTAAAAATACTATAATCTTAGTAGCTGCAAAAGTAGGCACAACAAGACTTATTGATAATTTGTGGATCTAGTTATCGGAAGTATTATTGTCTTTCCGTAAAGCTGCTATAGCATTTTTATTCGGACTTAAATAGTTTAGAATTACAAGCATATCTATAATTTTTTTTGTTGTAGGAACGGCTGTTGCCGATGCATAATAGTATGGAAACGGTCTATTTGGATTGATTACCAGTACACCTATTGTATACTTGTACCCTTTGTCATCATTGACAAATCCTATAAAACTTGTTCTAAATGAATTTTGAGTATATCTTCCTCCGCTTATCATTTTTGCCGTTCCTGTTTTTCCTCCTACCATCAGACCCGGTGTTTTTGTCTGTTCCCCAGTTCCTTCTTCAACTGTTTTTATGAGTATTTTTTTCATTTGCGATGCTGTTTTAGCGCTTAGGATTCTTGTCTTTCGGTTTTGATCTGCAGGTTTATATTTGATACCGTTATGATCTTCTAGGTAGTCGACCATATGCGGAGTAGTGATAATTCCATCATTATCAAATGCAGTATAAGCTTTGACTAGTTGTAAAAATGATGCCATGAGACCATAGCCGTAAGAGCTGTTAGCTCTATATATTTTCTGATCTAGTTTCGCTGTGGATCTAAGAGAACCAACTAAATCTCTCGATAGGTCTATACCGCTAGGTTGTGAGAGTCCAAATTTCACCAAACCGTCTCTAAACTCTTTTCCACTCAGCCTCCATGATATAAGCGATATGCCGACATTTGACGAATGAACGATAATGTCTTCGGCGCTGAGCGCTGAAAATCTATGCTCACCATCCGTGATTTTATCTTTTCCGCCAATGTCGAGCTCGCCGTTGAATAGATTAAATACGGTATCAGGCGCTACTATGCCCAGTTCAAGAGCAATTGCCAATGTCAAAGGTTTTAGCACAGAACCGGGCTCATAGAGGTATTCGCTAAATTTAGGATTCAATGCATTTATGCTATCTTTGGTAATGAGGTTTGGATTGTATCTGTTTGAGCTTGCCATAACCAATACCTCTCCGCTTTTACTGTCAATGACCGTTGCTAGTATCTCATCAGCATTTGTCTCTATTTTCATTCCATCAAGCATAAGTTCAACATTTCTTTGAAGCTTAAGCGGTATTGTCAAATGAAGATCCATGCCGTTCACTCTTTGTTCTATTTTTGAAAAGTTGTTATGGATGACATCTCCGACTACATCCCTTTTGCCTTCTATGATACCGTTTTGTTGAAATTTTATATATTTATCGTATTTACGCTCAAGCCCTTGCATGCCTTTTGGTCTTATGTAATCTTTTTCGGTTTGCTTGCCGACATATCCCAGTATAGGAGATAGTGTGTCATTTAAAGGCAAAATTCTCGTCTCTCCTATCTCTACCACATCTAAACCGTATACTATCTCAACACCGTTTTGTCTCTTTACGGGCTTTAGTATATTAAGGTTTCTAAGTTTGCTTTTAAGGGATCTGAGTTGTGCGGCATGTCTTGCGTCGAGTGTTTTTGAGAGTATTATTTCTCCATTTTTTATTTTATATCCATTTTTATCTATGAACTTATTTTTAACCTCTCTTTTCGGAATATCGCTATAAAGGCTAAATAGTGAGATAAACAACTCTTTATTGTCTGGGTTTATACTTTCGCTTCTTATGCTTGCTTGGTAAATTTTTTGACTTTTTGAAATCGTATAATTATCTTTTGAAATGATTTGACCTCGAATCGATCTATCGTTTATTATCGAAGTATGACTTGGCAGATCTCTGTCTGAAAATATCGTTTTTAATGTTGAAAATAAAAATATTAGAAATGCTAACACAAACAATAAAAATAGAAATAATATTTTTGTACTTTTTTGCGTGTAATAGTCGTTCTTTATATCTTGATTCATTGAGTTTCCAAGCGTAAGCCATAAAATTTATTTTTTAAATTAAAAGTATATTTTATTAAAATATCTCTTCGAGTTACACGAGATGAGCTGAGATTTTGAAAAATTTTGATAAAATTTCATTAAATTTTTTAAAATGGCGGCTTGGCTTATGATCGATAAAACACTATATATATTCGTTGTGGTAGCTATGTTCTTTTCACTGGTCATGGTATTTTCACTATCAACTTATCCTGTACTTTATAATGAATATCCTGTATATCATTTTTTGATTAGGCAGATTGTAGCGGTTTCAATAGGCTTTTTAATGATTATGGTTTTAAGTAGGCTCAATCCTGATAAATGGTTTAACAAAATAGGGCTTAGCGTTTTTTTACTGTTTTTTATCATAATGATCGCTATGCCGCTTTTGCCGACATCGATGGTTAGCGATACAGGCGGAGCCAAAAGATGGATCGGGTTTGGTTTCTTTAAGATCACACCTGTTGAATTTTTCAAGGTCGGTTTTGTTTTTTTCTTGGCTTGGAGTTTTTCAAGAAAAATACTTCATAGGCAAAATATGACTTTTTCTGAAGAATTTGCGGCATATCTGCCTTATCTTATAGTCTTTATGATATCGACTGTTTTGATTGCGGTTTTGCAAAAAGATTTGGGGCAAACCATGGTTTTGGCTGCTACGCTTATGGTAATGTTTATTTTTGCGGGAAGCAGTTTAAAGTTCTTTTTATCCTTGATCGGTACAGGATTTGTCGGACTTATAATTCTTATAAAAACAGCTCCGCATAGGGTTCAACGGGTCATGGAGTGGTGGGCAACCGTTCAAGATCCTATACTTTCCGCATTGCCGAGCGATTTGAGTAATTCTCTTAGGGTTGACGCGATAGCCAAAGAATCATATCAAGTTTCAAATTCTCTAAATGCTATAAATCATGGCGGATTTTTTGGCACAGGACTAGGAAACGGTCAGTTTAAGCTAGGATATTTAAGTGATGTGCATACAGATTTTGCACTGGCAGGAGTAGCAGAAGAGTTTGGTTTTATCGGTCTTGTTTTTGTTTTGATTTTGATGTTAACTATTATTTTCAGAATTTTTAAAATAGCATCAAAGCTGAAAAATCCGGTATATTCTCTGTTTTGCATAGGTGTTGCATTGCTCATAGGATTTGCATTTATTATTAACAGTTTTGGGATCGCAGGAGTTACACCGGTTAAGGGCATAGCTGTTCCGTTTTTAAGTTATGGGGGCTCTCAGATATTGTCACTTTCATTGGCTATAGGCATGGTTCTGATGGTTTCTAAGAAAATATCTGTAAAAGAAGAAAATATAAATCCAATTAAAGGCGAATAATATGTCAATAGTTATGACAGGCGGCGGGACAGGCGGACATTTAGCGATCATAAGAGCTGTCAAAGAAGAACTAAAAGAAAAAAAAATTATCTATATCGGCTCAATTTCCGGTCAAGATAAAACTTGGTTCGAAAATGATAACGATTTTGAAAAAAAATATTTTTTACAAACAAGAGGCGTAGTAAATCAAGGACTTTTAGGAAAAATAAAATCTCTTTGGATGTTGGCTCGTGCGGTTGTGGATTCATATAAAATTTTAAAACAAGAAGATGTAAAAGTTGTTTTTTGTGTTGGCGGTTTTAGTGCCGCGCCGGCATCAATAGCTTCTATAATTGCCGGTGTCCCGCTCGTTATACATGAACAGAATGCAGTTATAGGCTCACTTAATCGCCGTTTGATGAAATATTCTAAAGCCTTTATATCATCATATATTGAAGATAGTCCTATAAAGAGCTACCCTGTAAAAAAAGAATTTTTTGATACTGCAAGAACGAGAAAAAATGTCAAAAGTATCCTTTTTTTGGGCGGCTCCCAAGGCTCATTGGCTATAAATAACATAGCGCTTTCACTAGCCTCTTGGCTAAATGATGAAAATATAAAAATCGTCCATCAAGCCGGAGAGAAAAATATAGACAATGTAAAAGCAAGATATAAAGAACTTGGCATTGTTGCTGATGTTTTTGGATTTGCGAACAATATGCCGCAAATTATGTCTGAAGTAGATATTGCAGTTGCCCGAAGCGGCGCATCGACACTTTGGGAGCTTTGCGCAAATGATCTGCCTTCAATTTTTATACCCTATCCTTACGCTGCGGGTGATCACCAGTTTTTTAATGCAAAATTTTTAGTCGAACAAAATCTGGCTTTTGTTTTCAGAGAAAGCGAAGTTAATACTGAGACAATCAAAAATATAATAAAAGACAGTAAAAATCTAGAAATAAAAAGTAAAGTATTAAAAAATACAATTGATAAGAACGGTAGCAGACAAATAGCTGATTTATTACTTGGATTATCCTCTAAAGGCTAGTTTCACTACAATTTGGGTAAAATAATATCCATTTTACAATGGGGATTGATCCAATGGATATTAGGCAACAATTTTTAGATTTTTTTGCAAACAAAGCTCACGAAGTGGTGCAAAGTTCACCTCTGGTTCCGGATGATGCTACTTTGCTATTTACAAATGCAGGTATGGTGCAATTTAAAAATATTTTTACAGGTATTGCTCCGATTCCTCAAAATCCTAAAGCAACTTCAAGTCAAACTTGTATAAGGGCAGGAGGAAAGCACAATGACCTCGATAATGTAGGTTATACCGCTAGACACCATACTTTTTTTGAAATGCTTGGAAATTTTTCATTTGGGGATTATTTTAAAAAAGATGCTATTGCTTATGCATGGGAATTTGTAACAAGTAAAGATTATTTGGCGCTTCCTGTGAATAAAATATGGGTAACGGTACATGATAGCGATGATGAAGCATTTGAAAGTTGGAGCAGCCACATAGAGCCAAGCAGAATTGTTAGATTTGGCGATAAAGATAATTTTTGGCAAATGGGCGAGACTGGACCATGCGGTCCTTGTAGTGAAATATTTTATGATCAAGGCGAAGAGAACTTTAATACTCCTGAAGACAAAATGGGCGGGGACGGAGACAGGTTCTTAGAGATTTGGAATCTTGTATTTATGCAATTTGAGAGAGACGAGAGCTGTACTCTTCATCCGCTTCCAAAACCTAGCATAGATACCGGAATGGGATTAGAGAGAGTTGTTGCAATTAAAGAAGGAGTTTTAAATAATTATCATTCAACACTTTTTATGCCTTATATTGAAGCCTTAGAGAAGATTGTCGGTAAAAAATATGACTTCAAAGATAAACAAAGCGCAAGTTTTAGAGTTATTGCAGATCACTTAAGATCAGTTTCTTTTCTTTTGGCCCAAGGTGTAAATTTTGACAAAGAAGGCAGAGGGTATGTTCTTCGCCGTATAATAAGAAGAGCCATAAGGCATGGATATCTTCTAGGTCTAAGAGAACCGTTTATGTACAAGCTTGCTGATGTGTTGGTTGATAAAATGTCTTCTCATTATGGATATCTTGAAGCCAGACGAGAGCCTATTAAAAGTGCAATGAAACTTGAGGAAGAGAAATTTTTTGACACCATAGAAGCAGGAATCACACTTTTTAATAAAGAGCTTGCAAATACTAAAGATGTATTTAGTGGAGAAGTTGCATTTAAACTTTACGACACATACGGTTTCCCACTCGATCTAACCGAAGATATGCTTAGAGAGCTGGAAATCGGGTTAGATAAAGATGAGTTTGAAAAACATATGACCATACAAAGAGAGCAATCAAAAGCTTCATGGAAAGGAAGCGGCGATGCACTTGCAAATGGCGACTTTAAAGAACTAAAAGAAGCATTTGGTATAAATAATTTTGTAGGATACGAGCATAAAAGCTATAAAAGTAAAGTTCTAGCTCTTCTTGACGAAGATTTTAAAATAACAAATGAGATCACAACAAGCGGATGGATAATGCTTGATAATACGCCTTTTTACCCTCAAAGTGGCGGACAAAGAGGCGACATTGGGACTCTTAATGATACGATTAGAGTGACAGACACTAAAAAGTTCTTAGATATCAATCTTAGCCATATCGAAGGCAAAGCCAAAGTCGGCAATAATGTTGAGGCTATGGTCGATGATCTAAGAGAGCAGATAGCAAAACACCACTCTGCAACCCACTTGCTTCATTCTGCACTTAGGGAAATTCTCGGCACTCATATAGCTCAAGCGGGATCACTTGTGGAAGAAAATCGTTTGAGATTTGACTTTTCACATCCGCAGGCTTTGAGCAATGAGGAGCTTGAAATGATCGAAGCTTGGGTAAATGATAAGATAGATAAATCAATCCTAAGTAAAACAAATGCTATGGATATACAAAGCGCAAAAGACAAAGGCGCTATGGCGCTATTTGGCGAAAAATACGGCGAACATGTAAGGGTGGTGGAGTTTAGCGATTCTTCTATTGAGCTTTGTGGCGGAACTCATGTGGAAAATAGTTCGCAGATCGGTCAATTTATTATTTTAAAAGAGAGCGGAGTAAGTGCCGGAGTAAGAAGAATTGAAGCGATTTGCGGCAAGGAGGCTATTAATTATAGCAAGAGCCTAAGAGTTCAAATAGAAGAGATAAAAACCGAATTAAAAAATCAAGATCCTATAAACGGTATCTCTAAATTAAAAGAGCAGGTCAAATCATTAAAACAAGAGTTGGAAGCTTCTCTAAATAGCCAAAAAAGCGAACTTCAAATAGAAGAGATAAATGGAATATCTGTTGCGATATCCGAGGTAGGATCAGGCGATATAAAAACCATGATAGACGATTTCAAAAATAAATTTGATAAAGCCTTGATCATGCTGGTACAGCCAAAAGATGACAAAGTGCTTATCGCCTGCGGCAGCAAAGGAGCTCCTGTAAAAGCCGGTGATTGGATCAAGAATATTGCGCCGATTCTTGGCGGTGGAGGCGGCGGTCGTGATGATTTTGCTCAAGCTGGCGGAAAAGAAGCATCCAAAATATCAGAAGCGCTTGCTGCTTCAAGAGAATATATTAAAAATAATCTATAAGGGCTTGTTTATGAGTCAGTTTCATTTGCTTTTGACGCTGCATGTGTTATCTGCAGTTATTTGGATAGGCGGTATGATTACCGCTAGGTTAGTTGTTCACCCTATAAGTTTGCAATTTGAAGATATGCAGCAGAGAATAGAAAGAAATTTAAAGGTGACAAAAAGACTTTTGGTTTTGGTCTTTCCGTTTGTGGTATTGTCAATCGCTACCGGCGTTATAATATCAAGCGGAAATAGATCGCCAATGATACACATAAAAGAGTCAATATGGCTTTTAATGTTCTTGAATTATCTTTTCATTATCTATAGAAGCAGAGTTGCCACAAGAGCATTTAATAATTTTGACATCACCGGAGCTAGAAAAGTAATGACTCCTGTTGCAAACTTATTTTTACCTATAAATATAATTTTAGGGATCATAACAATTTATTTAGGCGTTAGTTTGAGGGGCACTTAAATATAAATATGTATCAAAACGAATTGAAAGCACTAAAAAAACAGAACCGTTTTAGAGAAAGATTCGTTTATGATAATAATTTGATCGATCTTGCAAGTAATGATTATTTGGGTTTAGCTCACAGTAAAGAACAATTTCAAAAAGCTATAGATATTACCCTTAAGTATGATTATTTTGCTCCGAAGTCCAGCATGCTTGTCGGCGGCTATCATCAGATTCATCAAATGTTTGAAAATGAGATCAGTAAATTAAACGGTTTTGATGATTGCATTGTTGTAGGCAGCGGGTTTCTGGCCAATTTTGCTCTCATAGAATCACTTGTGCGCAAAGGAGATGTACTTTTTATAGATGAAGAGTATCACGCAAGCGGGATGGCAGCTCTGCCAAATATAAATGGCAGATTTATAAAATTTAAACATAACTCGCCCGAAGATCTCAGAGAAAAGATTTTGCAAACAAAAGCAAAAAGAGTTATCATTGCCATTGAAGGTATTTATTCTATGAGTGGCGATATTTGCAAAAAAGAGTTTTTTAATATCGCAGATGAGGCGGGCGCTATACTTATAGTAGATGAGGCGCATAGCAACGGAGTTCTCGGTGATAAACTCCTTGGCGTTTTTGATCATTACGGCATTTCACCAAAATCAAATTATATTAAAATGGGAACGCTAGGCAAGGCGTACGGTAGTTACGGTGCGTATATCTTGGCTTCAGAAAATATCATTTCATTTTTAGAAAATAGGGCTAAGCCCATTATCTACTCAACAGCACCTTCTGTTTTTGATATAGCGTTAGCACTTGTAAATATGCGATATATACAAGAAAATATTAAATTTTTTGTTGACGAGATAAGACAGAGAAAAGATATACTTCGTGAGTTTGGATACGATATAAATTCTCTTATCGTTCCGGTACCGCAAAAAAGCAACTCACAAGCAATGCGCAATAAGGATCTTTTATTAAATGACGGCTTTCTAGTTGGCGCTATCAGACAGCCAACCGTTAAAGAGCCGATACTTAGAATTATTCCAAGGCTTGGCAGTAGTATCAAAGATTTGAAATTACTTTTTACAAAACTTGCAAAATCGCTATAAATATTACACAAAATTTGCTACAATAAGCCTAGAAAAAGCCTTAATATTTTAGGAGTCAATTAGTTTGAAAGCTCTATCAAAATTTTTTATCAAAGCAGTAATTCTTTTGTTCATCGGTCTGCTAGCGGCGGGTATTTATGCCTATACCATCATCTCATTGGACGCTAGAAAGCTAATAGAATACAAGCCGGAGCTTTCAACTGAAGTTATCGATAGAAACGGCAAGATAGTTGCTTATGTATTCAAAGATCAACATCGTCTTTATGCCAAGTATGATGAAATGCCGAAAAAACTGGTTTATTCTCTAGTTGCTATTGAAGATAGCGGTTTTTTTGAGCATAAAGGCGTTAGCCCTGAAGCGATATTAAGAGCAATTTTTAAAGATATACAAGCCGGTAGTTTTGTAGAGGGCGGAAGTACATTAACTCAGCAGCTTATAAAAAATACCTATCTAAGCAATGAAAAAAAGATAACTAGAAAAATAAAAGAGGCAATACTTGCGCTTAAAATAGAAAAGGCTTTAACAAAAGAGCAGATATTGGAAGTTTATCTGAATGAAATATTTTTCGGAAACGGCTATTATGGGGTCAGAACCGCAGCAAATGGATATTTTCATAAAAACTTGGAACAATTAACACTAAAAGAGAGTGCAATGCTAGCCGGTATCCCAAATGCACCAAGTTTTCTTAACCCAATAAAATACTATGACAGAGCAACAAAAAGAGCAAATCTAGTTCTTATGAGGCTAAAAAATTTAGGCTGGATAAATGAGCAGCAATACAACAATGCGATAAAGGAAAGACCCATTGTTTACAAAGAGAGTTTAACCCAAAATTTAGCGCCATATGCAGTAGATGCCATAATAAAAGAGTATGAGCCTACAATGGAAGACTTGCGAACAGGCGGATATAAAATTTATACCACCCTTGACGTAAAGCTCCAAAGTGCGGCAAAGGAAGCAGCGCTTAAAGCATACAGCAATGCAAAAGTATACTCTTCAAACAATTCACTCAATGTTGCAGTTGTATCAATGGAGAGTGCGACGGGAAATATATTGGCAATGGTAGGAGGAGTTGATTATGTTAAAAGTCCGTTTAATCGCGCAGTCAGCGCATTTAGACAGCCCGGATCGTCTTTTAAGCCTTTTGTATATCAAGTAGCGCTTGATAGCGGATATAATCCTGCCAGTCCTCTTGATGATTCTGCAAGGTCATTTGAGATCATTCAGGGAAGAGGTAGACCCACAATATGGAACCCTAAAAACTATGATGGGAAAAATAAGGGATATATGACGCTCCGTCAAGCGCTTATAGAATCTAGAAATTTACCTATAATAAATTTAGTAGACAGTATGGGGCTGCTTAATATTACCGATAAACTAGATGTTCTGCAGATTGAAAACATGCCACGCGTCATGTCTATTGCTCTTGGATCATTAAGCACCACACCGCTTAAAATGGCACAGCTATATTCTATTTTTCCAAACGGTGGGGAAATGCTTACACCTAGACTGGTCGATAAAATAGTATCAAGGGATGGTGAAGTTATTTTGCAGACTGATGTAAAAGAAGCAGGAGAATTTACGATACCAAAACAAGCTTATCTTATGACATCAATGCTTCAAGATGTAGTTAGACGCGGTACCGGCACGGCAGCAAATGTTGATGAAATTGAACTTGCAGGCAAAACAGGAACAACAAATAATAATGTTGATGCGTGGTTTTGCGGATATTCCCCTGAGATTAGTACTGTGATATGGGTTGGGAGAGATGATAATAAGCCGATGAATCATAGTATTACCGGAGGTAAAACTGTCGCCTCAGCTTTCAGTGTTTACTATAAAAAATTGATTTCAACTTATCCAAAAACAAAAAGACATTTTGATATGCCAGAAGGTGTTGAAACCGGAACTATCGGAGGAGCAAATGAGTATTATACGGACATATCACCATTCCCAATAGATCAAAACTTACTTGATAATAATGCAACGGATGCCAACGCAACAGATATGAACATAACAGATAGCGCAAATGAAGATAATGATGGCAACGAAGGTCATAAGCCCCCATCAATAGATGAAATATTTAATAATGCCGTTCCCGATGAGCAAGGCGGAGGAATGTAGGAAAGCCTTGATTATTCAGAGGTTTCATAGAGCAACTATGTTGCGAAAGCAGTCTGCTGAAGACCTAATTTTTTGCATTACTAAAAATTTGAGAATTTATCAGAGTATGTGATTATTTAAAGCTATTCTTCATAGCTTGTTTGGCTTCCATGTTGAGGGTTTTAGCTTTAAGGTCAGCTCTTTTGTCATAGAGTTTTTTTCCTCTTGCTAGTGCTATCTGTACTTTAGCTTTGTTTTTTTCATTAAAATATATCATGAGTGCAACTATAGTTAAACTCTCTTGAGTCGATGTCGTAAAAAGTTTATTTAACTCTTTTTTATGAAGCAGCAGTTTTCGAGGAGTTCTGGTATCTGGCGCAAAATTTTTATAAACTGTTTCAAGATGAGATATATGAGCATTTGTCAGATATAATTCATTTTTTATAAACTTACAATATGAATCTTTGAGATTTGCTCTTTTGGCTCTAAGGGCTTTTACCTCACTTCCGCTAAGCACAATCCCCGCTTCATAAGTATCAAGTATCTCATAATCATGTCTTGCTTTTTTATTTTGCGCAACTATATTTATTCCCATATGTTTTCAGCTCTCTGTTAAATTTTTAATTTTAAAAAATGTACTGCCGCTTCCGCTAAAAAACCAATCTTTATCTTTTTGGTTTTTTAGGTCAGGATATATCAGCTTTGCCGCTCCGTAAAGATCATTTAGTAAACTCCTGTCACTTGAAGCCTCTTTTAGTATGTCAGCGAATTTTAGTTTTGTCCAATGTTCAAATTTTTTTGGCTCAATTTTATCTAAAAAGTTATTTTTGAATGCTTTGTATACATCTGCCGTATCGCACCCAAAGCTCGGAGTAAAAAGCTCTACTTTTATATCATCTTCTTCAAATGATTCGATAATTTCTCCAAAGCCGCTAACATTTGCTACCCTGTAATTATATATAAAAAAAGCAACATCGGCCCCTACAAAAGAACCTATCTTGGCAAGGGTGGGCGTATCAATATTTAAGTTACATACTTTGTTTGCTAGAAGCAAAAAAGATGCCGCATCGCTGCTTCCGCCTCCAAGTCCTGCAAGAGTAGGTATCTGTTTATCTACTACCACTTTGTGATGATGAAAAAAATTGAGTATATCTAAAATGCCGCTAAAATTATTTAGAGCAATAAATGCTTTATATATGGTATTGCTTTTTAACTCAATCCCATTCATACCTTCTATTGTAAAAGATTCACATTTATAGGGAATAAAGCTGATAGTGTCGTATAGATCATCAACTCTTAGAAATCTAGAATTTATAGTATGGTATCCATCTGAAAATCCGGTTATTTTGAGGTATAGATTAACTTTAGCAAATGCTTTTATAGTGTACATTTTATCACCTTTTTAAATAATGGCATACGATTTATTTTATAGGTCACATCGCCTTCTTTTATCTCTATAATAGAAAAAAAGTTAGCAGTAACAATCAAATATATACCGTCATTTTTTATCATAAAATCGTCACTCCTTAGCTTTTTGCCAAGTTCTATATCAATCTCATCTTTTAGATATCTGTTTTGCTCTAAACTGATAAAACCAAGAGGATCGAGCGCTTCTTCATCGTTGAATGTAAATTTGCCTTCATTTATTCTTTTGAGACAAGACAATGAACCTAAAACACCAAGTTTTTTGCAAATAATTTCACCAAGCGATCTTATATATGTTCCCTCGCTAACTGTTGCTTCAAAGCTTAAAAACGGATGATTATAGTTTGTCATTTTTATATCATATATGGTTGAAGTGATCTTTTTGAGATCTGTTTTAATGCCACTTCTGGCATTTTTATATGATGCAATACCATCAACTTTTTTTGCGCAAAATTGCGGCGGATAATACGATAATATACCCTTTAGGGACAATATTGCATCTTCAACTGCATTTGCTTTAAAAGGTTGAACCTCTTTAGGGCTATTTACCTGTTCGATGTCAAGCGAAGAAGACTCAGCGCCCAGCCAAATAGTTGCGCCATATGTTTTTGGTGTTTTATCTAAAAATTGAAAAAGTTTTGTATATTGTCCTGTGGCAACTATAAGGCAACCCGAGGCAAAAGGATCCAATGTTCCCGAAAAGCCTATTTTTTTAGTATTGTATTTTCTTTTCAGTACATTCATATACCCATTTGATGAGCGAAAAATAGGTTTATTTACAACAAATAGTCTATTCACAGCCACGCGCTTAAACACTTTGTACAAATGAGCTTAATATCTCTTTTTTGTTGCCGCCAAAATTTATAAGAAGTTTATACTCTTTTCCGCTTGGACTTATGTTTTGTATTCTTCCTATGCCGAAGATTTTATGCTTAACTAAGTCCCCTTTTTTGAAAATAGCACTTTTCGTTATCTTTAAGCTGCTGTTTTGTATAAGTCCGGCTTCTCCTAAAAATCTGCTTTTTTGCATAATTTTTCTTTTGCCTTTATAAAATCTACTATCGCTATAACACAGGGTCAAATGGGATTTTGCTCTAGTGATAGCAACATATCCTAATCGTCTCTCTTCTTCTATATTGCAATCATCGCCCAATAGCGGAAAAAACTCTTCTTCTAAGCCGATAACATAAACATATTCAAACTCCAGTCCTTTAGCGGCATGTATGCTCATGATAGAAATTTCATCATTTGTGATATTATCCTGATCGCTTTGCAATGATATATCATTTAAAAGTTCTTCAAGTCCTAGATCCGGATTCAATAAAATACTTTCTTGGAAAAAGCCGTAAAATTCATCAATATTCAAAACTCTCTCAAAGCCATCGGGTAAACTTTGATAATACGCTTTGAGCTTGATTTTGTCTTCAAGCATATCAAGAAGACTGGGAAGCTTCCCCTCTTTTATTTCATCTTGAAGAGCGATTAGATTTTCAAAAAGTTCATTTATGGCAAGAGCAGCTTTTTTGCCGAGCCCTTTTGATATTAAATCACCATGATTTTTATAAAGCGAAAATATCGAACAATGATTTTGATCTGCAAGGTTTTGAAGTTTTTCAATTGATGTTTTGCCTACGCCTCTTTTTGGCTTGTTGATTATTCTAAGAAGTGAAAAATCATCATCTAGATTGGTTAGTATTCTTAAGTATGATATGATGTCTTTTATTTCGCTTCTTTCATAAAATCGTATTCCGCCAATTAGTTTATATGCAAGCCTTTCTTTTGTAAAACCTTCTTCTAGTGAACGTGAAAGCGCATTTATTCTGTATAGAACCGCTATCTCTTTTGCATCAATTCCTTTTTCTATCAATGATTTGATCTCCGAAGCAATCGTTCTTGCTTCATTGCTTTCATCAATTGAGTGGATTATCTTGATACTTCCACCTTCGCCCTTGTGGCTTATGAGTTTTTTGCCCAGTCTTGATGAGTTATGTTCTATGAGTCCATTTGCGGCATCGAGTATCTCTTTTTTAGATCTATAGTTTGTTTCTAGTTTTACGGTTTTTGTATTTGAAAAAATTTCGGCAAATTCAAGTATATTTCTTATATTTGCTCCCCTCCAACCATATATGCTTTGATCATCATCTCCTACGACACATAAATTGTTATGTTCACTTGCTAAAAGTTCAAGCAGTTTGAATTGCAATTCGTTTGTGTCTTGATACTCATCTACCATGATATATGTATATTTTTTGCTTATCTCGCGCCTAAGTTCATCTTCTTGGTTTAAAATTTCATATGTAAGTTTTAGAAGATCATCAAAATCAACCAAATTATTGTCTTCGATATTTTTTTGATACTCTTTGTATATTTGCGCTATTTTTTGATATTCCGGAATTTGCGCTTTGTCTATGATCACAGACGGAGATAGGAGCGAGTTTTTGTATTTTGATATCTCTGATGCCGCCATTGATGCGCTAATGTCAAATTTTAACTCTTTGGCAATGCTTCTTATTATTCTCTTTTTATCATCTGTATCAATGATAACAAAGTTATTTTTTCTGCCGATCTTTTCGATATGAAATTTTAAAAATAGAAGTCCGAACTTATGAAAAGTACAAAGTAGCGGCGGATATATCTCGCTATTATTTAGCAGTTTTAATGCGCGTTCTCTCATTTCGCTCGCGGCTTTATTGGTAAATGTTAAAGTTAATGTATTTGCAGGGTCTATGCCGACCTCACCTATTAGATATGCAAGTCTTGATGTGAGAGTTTTTGTTTTTCCGCTCCCAGCACCTGCCAATATCAACATTGGTCCATCGATATGTTTTACCGCGTTAAGTTGTTCTTCGTTTAAATTTTCCAAAGTTTCTACCATTTGTTTATAAATAATTGAGTTAGATTATATCAAAAATAGATTAAAGGGCATGTTTTAACACCCGTTCCACGTAAAATTATAATATTTTGTAAAATTAAAATTAAATATAAGCAAAAGTTAAAAGTATAAGTAATATAATTAAATCAAATAAACAAAAATAACTAGGAGTATATATGCTGAAGGATTTTGTTAAATTAGAAACATTTTTAACAACCGTAAGAGAGAGGAGCTTTTCTAAAGCATCTGCAAAGCTCGGTATTTCTCAACCGGCGGTTACTCAACAGATAAAATTTTTGGAAAATTATCTCAACACTCCTATAATCGAAAGAAAGAAAAATGGGATCAAGCTCACAGCAGAGGGCGAAGAGTTATATAAAATTATAATCAGACTTGAAAAAGCTATCCAAAGCGCAGAGATAGATTTGATCAAAATAATAAATAAAGAGATGACATTTAGAATAGGAGCTTCTTTTACAATAGGTATGTATGTAATTCCAGGCGAGTGTTTAGAAAACCTTAGAAAAATAGTAAATAACGATGTAACGTTAAATATCGCCCTTAGCCAAGATATCGTAGATCAGATAAAAGATAAAAAAATTGATATCGGTCTTATCGAATCGCCTATAATGGATAATGATCTTATATATAGAGAGTGGCTGGAAGATGAACTTATAGTTGTAAGCAATGTCCCTATTCCGAAAATCATTCAAACTGAAGATCTGTATGATTTTGAATGGATATGCAGAGAAGAGAGCAGCCATACAAGAAAAATGGTTGCAGAGGTTTTTGACGAGTTAGGCGTAAATTGTAAAGATTTTAAAATGAGAAGCGAAGTTAGCAATACAACCGCGGTACTTCAGGGAATCAAGAAAAGCAAAAAAGATCCGGCTCATCCGGTTGTATCGATAATTTCAAAATACACGGTAGCCGATGAGATACAAAATGGTCAATTTTTTGAAGCAAGGATCAGAGGATATAAAATGAAAAGAAAGTTTTATATCGTATACTCAAAAGAGAACAAAAGAAATGCCTTTATAGAAAATATAGTTGAATATATTTTAAGTGGCCGTTGTTAGCCGGTAATATATAAAGCAATTTCGTCGCTTATAAAAAAGTTTAGATTGAAGTAGTGGGTATCATTTTCAGATAATTTTTTATTTTCTACAAGGATATCTGCTCTGTTTCTTTGAGCAGAGGTCAACAGTTCTTTTTTGATGCCGATTTTACTTCTAAGTCCTAAAAATATCTTTTCAAAAAGCAGATCATCTTGTTTTATCGCTTCTTTTTTTATATTAAGCGGATTTTTTATGTACTCATTTATATCTTTTGTCGGATATAGTCTGGTATTATTTAAAAATCCAACCGCACCTGCGCCTATGCCTATATAATTATCAAGTTTCCAGTATCCTATATTGTGTTTACAGTGATATTTTCCAAAGTTTGAAATTTCATATTGACCAAAGCCGCTTTGGGTTATTTTTTGTGTTACAAAAAATGCCAGATCATCATTTTCCTGCTTGTCGGCATCGCTAAATTTAACCCCGTCTTCTATGGTTAATTCATATGCAGATATATGGTCTATAGGCAGCCTAAAGGCTGTGTCTATATCGCTGCCAAGCAGATTTTTCGTGTCATTTGCGGCATTATAAATGAGATCGCACGATATATGTGAAAAACCTGCTTTTTTTGCATTCAAAATTGCCTCAATGGCTTGATTTTTATCGTGAGAGCGTCCAAGCCTTTTTAGTTTTTCATCATCAAAGCTCTGCACTCCAAAGCTAATCCGATTAACTCCGTTTTTAAACATTCCGATAAGCCATTGGGATGTGGCTGAATTTGGGTTTGCTTCTGTAGTGATTTCGCAATTTTGCGTTAAAAAAGGCTTTAATTTGGTGAAAAAATCTTTATAGTCTTTCGGTTTTATAGTCGATGGCGTACCGCCCCCTATGAAAATGGAAGATATTTGATTTGCTTTTACGTCAAATCTTTTTAATTCAAAGTCAAGCTGCGCTAATATGGCCTTCATATAATCCGCTCTCGTGTCAAATTTATCTACATAAGAGTTGAAGTTGCAGTAGTGACATTTTGAGTCACAGTAAGGGATATGTAGATAAACAAGCATTATAAAAACTCTTTTTTAAATATTTTTGTAGGTGTCCTTTATATGACACTAAGTCCAAATGAGATAAAATTATATATAGAAATACCTTGAGTAAACATATCAAAATTTGTTTGATACTTTCAATTAATGAAAAAATGAAGTAATTATGAGCCATAAAAAATTTAAGAAGAAACGTTATAGACAAAATGTTGCAGCTGTTATATTATCGCCGAAATATCCAGATGAGTGCAAATTTTTTGTTGGACTTTGTAAAGATATAAAAAACAGATGGCAGTTCCCACAGGGCGGTATTGACGGTTTTGAAACACCAAAAGAGGCGCTTTTTAGAGAGCTTGAAGAAGAGATAGGATGTAGCAATGTTGAAGTTTTAGGGGAATTCCCAGAGTGGATAACATATGATTTTCCTAAAATTAAAACCACAAAAAGATATCCATTTGACGGTCAAACTCAAAAATATTTTTTGGTAAGATTAAAAAATCATTCAGATATCAATCTTGATGCTTTTGAAGTGCCTGAGTTTGAGGATTTTGAATTTGTCTCTTATGATGAGGTTTTCAAAAAAGTTACATATTTTAAAAGAAAAGTTTATCGAAGAGTGATAGACTATTTTATCAAGGAAGGATTTATTTAGTATGTTGTTAGTTCATAAATATGGCGGTACTAGTGTTGGCGATCTAGAAAGAATCGGAAATGTTGCTTCAAGAATTATAAAAGCAAGAGATGCAGGAAATGATATTGTTGTAGTAGTTTCTGCTATGAGCGGTGAAACAAATAAGCTTATAGATTATGCAACGCACTTTACATCTACGCCGGCAAAGCAAGAGTTGGATATGCTTTTAAGCTCAGGAGAAAGAGTGACGGCAGCGTTACTTGCAATTGCTCTTCAGGCAAAAGGATATAAGGCGGTTGCTATGACAGGCAGACAAGCCGGAATAGTTACAGATGCCGTACATACATATGCCAGAATAAGATCAATAGACCCAACTTCTATGCAAGAAGCCATAAAAGAAGGTAAGATAGTCATAGTTGCAGGTTTTCAGGGAATCAACGAAGACGGCAAAGTGACAACATTGGGGCGCGGTGGAAGCGATCTCTCGGCTGTTGCCATAGCAGGCGCTTTAAGAGCAGATGCTTGTGAAATTTACAGTGATGTTGACGGCATATATACAACGGATCCTAGAATTGAGCCAAAGGCAAAAAAACTTGATACAATTTCATATGATGAGATGTTAGAAATGGCTTCATTGGGAGCAAAAGTATTGCAAAACCGTTCGGTAGAATTGGCTAAAAAACTAGATGTCAAATTGTATGCAAAAAGCAGTTTTAGCGACAATGAAGGAACACTTATTACAAAGGAGAGCGCAAATATGGAAGAAGTTTTGGTTAGCGGAGTAGTTTTGGATAAAAATCAAGCTAGAGTAACACTTAGAAACGTGTCGGATAAACCAGGAATTGCGGCAGAGATTTTTACAAAACTTGCAGATGAGGGTATCAATGTGGATATGATAACTCAAAATGTAGGCATTGACGGTTCTACAAATTTAGGATTCACAATACCTCAAAGCGAATTAGACAATGCAAAAAATGCAATAGAGTCTTTTGATCACGATATAGGAAGTATGGATTTTGATAAAAACGTATGTAAAGTTTCAGTTGTCGGTGTCGGTATGAAATCTCACGCTGGTGTTGCGGCAAAAGCATTTAGTACGCTAGCAACTAGTAATATAAATATACAAATGATCTCAACGAGCGAGATCAAGATATCTATGATAATAGATGAAAAGTACGGTGAGCTTGCTATCAGAGTGCTCCATGACGCATATGAGCTAGACAAGTAAAAAAATGCAAAATCTACTATCTTGGACACTAGGGGCGATCAGGGATGAGAATTCCGACTTTTCATGGATGGAAGAGTATCGCTTTGAATGGACGCCGTTAGTTAATAATTTTTTAGAACATATTCTAGGCGGTCAAAGTGTTCTGGTATTGACTGATGCCCCAAGACAATGGTTTGGTGACTACATTCAAAGCAAAATAAATGACGTATCAAAAAATAGACCTTTTCTGCCTTTTTATCAGCTTGCAAAACTCTTTTTATCGCTAGATGAGATACAAAACAACCAAGATTTGCAACTTTTAGAAGATATGCTCGATATTTCATTTCCAAACGGATATATCATATGGTACATAGGAAAAGACGATTCCCCATATACAAAATTGGTATTTAAAAAAGATAATAGCTTTTTATGGATAGTTGATTCCCAGATACAAAATGGATTTCACCTAAATGGTAGCGATCCTCTGTTTGATATAAAGTTATTGCAACTTTTCAAGCTTTTTGATAGAAGTTTATCTGAAGCATTGTATGGAAATATAGAGATAGAATCATGATGATACAAAGTCAGGTTATTATATGTGATGATTTTGAGCATACAATAGCCAAGCTTGAAAGCGTTAAAAAAAACCAAAGATTCATTCGCATCATCAAAGATGATAATTTTTTAGTTGAAGATGTAAAATATGTCATAGAAAAAGCTTCTATCGCCAGTAGCGATGAGGTTGTTATCATTATGGCGGCAAAAAAGTTTAGCGATATCGTCCAAAACAAACTTCTAAAAATACTAGAAGAGCCGCCAAAAAATATTATATTTATAATTTTAGCAAATCAAAAAGCAATGATACTCGATACGATAAAATCAAGACTTCCAATGTCTGTGATAACAAATAAGAATAGTTCCTATGAGCTTGGATTGAATGTTGAAAATATGACGCTTCAAAATGTGTATGATTTTATAAAACTCCATCAAAAAACCACTTTTAATGAAATGCAGCAGATAGTGCAGGCGATCGTAGAAAAAGCATTAAAAAGCAATAGGTATAAATTTGACTATAAAGCATTAGAGCTTTTTTCAAAGTCTATAAAAGCTTTAAATATGGGTTCAAATTCACAATTTATCTTATCTGCCGTCTTGCTAAAGCTATTGGCAAACAAAAAGAAGATAGAGAGATAAGGAGTACAGATGAATCTTTATAGGATCAATATAGAAAATAAAAAAGATTTTTTAAAAACTCTGGGGGTTGAAAGCGGTGGAGTTGAGATCATCTCAAAAAAAATGGATCTTTTTCATATTTTTATCAAAAATCTAAAAACACCGGCAGTTAATATTCTAAAACAAGACGCGCTTAGTATTGGGGCAGAACTTGCGGTTCCCGGGGGCGTTATATTGTGCAAAAAAAGTCACTATGACTGCTTGCTGATCGCTTCAAAAAAGCATTTAGAGATACTATCAACCAAAGAGCTTGCTCAGCCGTTCGGGCTCAAGAGTGTTGCTAGAAAACTAAAAGAGTTTTTAGTGGACCATAAGTTTCCAAATAGGATTATGGGCATTATCAATGCTAACGATGATAGTTTTTACGACAAAAGCAGATATGAAGCCAAGAGTGCCGTTAAAGCCATAGAGCAGATGATAGAAAACGGTGCTGATATCATCGATATAGGCGCCGTATCTTCTCGCCCTAACTCACTTCCGGTAACTCCTCAAGACGAAATGCAAAGAATCAAAGATATATGCGATACGATAAAAAGTTCCAAGCTTTATGAAAAAGCTCTTTTTAGCATAGATAGCTATACGCCTAGCGTCATTGAGTATGCATTGAATTGCGGTTTTAGTATAGTAAACGACATTACCGGAGCAAGTAATGATGAAGTTGTCAAATTAGCGCTTAAGCACAATGCCAAAATATGCATTATGCATATGCAAGGCAATCCTCAAACAATGCAGCAAAATCCGCATTATGATGACGTAACAGCAGAGGTGAGCGACTTTTTTGAAGAGAGAATAAGCAAGTGCGAGGCTTTTGGATTATTGAAAAAAGATATAATTTTGGATGTCGGTATAGGTTTTGGAAAAAACTTGGAGCACAATATCACACTTCTTAAAAATTTATCTCATTTTAAAAAATTCGGATGCGAGATACTTATAGGCGCTAGCAGAAAATCAATGATAGATAAAATCATAAAATCGCCCATAGCTGATAGACTCGAAGGCACACTTGTCATTCACCTAAAGGCGCTTGACAATGGAGCAAATATTATCAGATGTCATGATGTAAAAGAGCATATTAGAGCTTTGAGAGTTTATGAGGCTATAAAATAAAATATTTATAGGCTTTGGATATAATTATAATTATACAAGGGGCAGTTTGAGTTGAAACTAATACGTTTTTTATTTAAAAGTATCATTTTTATTTTTCTTTTGCCATTTTTTATTTATTTTGTTATGAATATTGTAAGTTTTGGCAGGATATATGATGATTTTGATAAAGTTCCTCATAAGGAAACAGCGTTACTGCTTGGCACTACAAAATACACAACAAAACACGAAATAAATCCTTTTTATAAATATCGTATAAAAACCGCCGCCCAGCTATACAAAAGAGGCATAGTTAAAAAGATCCTCATCTCAGGCGATAGTACGAGCGATAAATATTACCGAGAAACTGTAACTATGAGAAAAGATCTGATACGCTCAGGCGTGGATATGGGTGATATAAAAAGTGATAGAAAAGGAATAAGAACATTTGATTCGATAAAAAGAGCAAAAGATATTTATGGGGTTAATGACTATATCATAGTATCTCAAAAGTTTCATCTCCAACGCGCTATATTTTTGGCGCTCAGCAGGGGAGACAAGGCAATAGGATTTGTTGCTCCGGAAAACGAGGGCAGCAGCGCAAGCGCAAATATGATAGCGAGGGAATTTTTTGCAAGACCAATTGCGCTATTGGATCTTTTTGGACTCCCAAAATTTTATGAGCCGTGGAAAAAAGAGTTTAAAGATAAGTTTTGAGGATTTTATTTGCAAATGAATAAAGAAAAATATATACAAAAAGTTGAACTTCTGGGCAGATGGGCGCATGCCTACTATGCAGAAGATAATCCAATGGCTAGTGATGAGGAATATGACAAGCTTTACCATGAGGTTTTAGACTATGAGCAAAAAAACCCCGATGATATTTCGCCTCTATCGCCAACTTTACGAGTCGGAGGAATCATTCGAGATGAATTTAGCAAAGCTAGACATATCAAACGAATGTGGAGTATGGAAGATGTGTTTACAAACAATGAACTTGAAGAGTGGGTAAAAAGAGTAGAAAAAAATGCTGGTATGCAAGAGTTTTTTTGTGAGCCGAAATTTGACGGTGCTAGTATGAATCTCATCTATGAAGACGGTAAGCTGATTCGCGCTATCACTAGAGGCGATGGGGTAGAGGGTGAGGAGGTTACGGATAATGTAAAAACTATCCGTTCCGTTCCGTTAACAATTGATTATGATGGACTTATCGAGATACGAGGCGAAGTGCTTATCAAAAAAGATGATTTCGAGGCGATAAACGATCAAAGGTTAAATGACGGCGAAGCTCTTTTTGCAAATCCGAGAAATGTAGCCGCTGGTAGTTTACGGCAGCTTGATAGTTCCGTGACAGCCAAAAGAAAACTTGTCTTTTATCCATGGGGAGTCGGGGAAAATAGCTTGCCACAGAGTAGCCTATATGAAAAGATGAGCTTTGTTTACGAGCAAGGGTTTTTGACTCCTCCATATAGACAAAGATGTACTAACATAGAGGAAATTGAGGAGTTTTATCGTAAGCTAATCTCAAAGCGTGAGACGATAGAGATGATGATGGACGGAATGGTAGTTAAAGTCGATGATGTCAATGTCTCTGAAGAGCTTGGATATACGGTCAAATATCCGCGTTGGATGTGTGCCTACAAATTTCCGGCAGTTGAGAAAGTTACAAAGATAAATGCCATCACTTTGCAAGTAGGCAGAACAGGCGTGGTTACTCCTGTTGCCGAGATCGAGCCTGTCAATATCGAAGGGGCGATGATAGCAAGAGCCACTTTGCACAATTTTGATGAGATAGAGCGAAAAGATATCCGTATAAATGACAGCGTCATCATCATACGAAGCGGAGATGTGATACCTAAAATAATTAAAGTATTAGAGGATAGAAGAGACGGCAATGAGATACCCATCAATCGCCCGACGCATTGCCCTACTTGTGCCAGTGAATTACTCGATGAGGGGACACTTATCAAATGTCAAAACCTCGATTGTCCTGACAGGATAACCAATGCTATCAAATACTTTGCAAGCAAAGGGTGTATGAACATAGACGGACTTGGAGCAAAGATAGTCGAACAGCTGGTGGGCGAGGGCAAGATAGGTCATATCCTCGATCTCTATACTCTGCGTTATGAAGATCTTGAGGGTTTGGAGGGTTTCAAATCCAAAAAGATAAATAATATCCTCTCATCCATAGAAGCGACAAAAGGCGCCGCGCTTCATAGAGTGCTTAATGCCATAGGGATTGAACATATCGGCGAAGTAGGGGCAAAAGCTTTGGCTCGTAAATTTGGTCTTGGTGTAGTAGATGCGACTTATGAGGAGCTTATAAGTATTGAGGGTTTTGGGGAGGAGATGGCAAATTCTGTACTTGAATTTATGAGAGTCAACAAGGACACCCTGCTGAAGCTTTTTGAGATTATCGCTCCAACCGTGGAAATGCTTACAGTTGCCGAAGATAATCCGTTTAAAGGCAAAACGGTGGTTATCACAGGCACTATGAGTGTGAGTCGAGATGAGGTCAAGGCATATTTGGAAAGCTTGGGCGCAAAAGTAAGTAGTTCAGTATCTAAAAAAACTGATTTTGTGGTGTATGGAGAGGATGCAGGAAGTAAACTCACAAAAGCCCGTGAGTTTGGAGTGGCGACCATCACGGAAGGTGAGATGAGAGGGATGGTGTAAAGTTTGAGAAATAAATGAATATAATGTTAAAATTTACATTTAAAAGGAAGTTTTATGATTAAAAGTATTAAGTTCATTAAATATAAAAAATTTCAAGATATGGAATTTACATTTTCAACAGATAAACTTAATATTATTTCAGGGCAAAATGGTACAGGTAAAAGTTCATTGTTATATTTAGTTAGTAATTCTTTTCAAGAACCTACAAAAAGTCAAGACTTATCAAATGAGCAAAAAGGCTGTTTAGACCAAATAAAAAATATAAACCATATTTTCAATCCAAAAATAGAGAAATTAACAAAAGGTGACAAGAGGTATAACAACCCCGCAAAAGATGTAACTGGCTCACTCTATTCGGTGACATATGAACCTCCGTATTCATTAGACTTTAGACGACATAATGCCACAAAAGCTAGTTTGCAGAATAGTTTTAGATACAGGCTAGTTCCAAAGTATTTGCAGGGTACAAGCAACTCTTTACCATTTTGCCCTATTGTTTATCTTGGGTTAAGCAGGCTTGTTTCATTTGGAGAATTTCAAGATGAAGAATCAGTAAAAAAAATTACTAAAAAATTAAAAGATGAATATCAAATTATAATAAATGATTTATTTAAAGGTTTTACCGGTTTACAAATTTCAAATGTTTCGCATCAAAAAATGGGTAATGTAAAACACAAGTCAGACTTTTCAACAAATGATGATGGCATAGATTCAAATACAATTTCAGCAGGTCAAGATAATTTGTACATCATACTCACGGCATTAGTGTCTTTACGTTATTATTATGAAGTATTTAATAAATCAAGCATTCTTTTAATTGATGAAGTAGATGCTACACTTCATCCGGCTTTTCAACTAAAATTACTATTATTGCTTCAGCAATACTCTAGACAATATCAAATACAAATATTTTTTACAACACATAGTTTGACATTAATCGAATATGCTTTGTCGTTAAAAGAAAATATTTTATATTTTATTAATAAACCAAGCGGCATTACAACATTAGAGAAGGTTGATATGGCAACAATCAACCGATTGCTTTTAAATGTAACAACCGATAATAGTGATATATTTACTCCTAAAAAAATACCTATTTTTACCGAAGATGCAGAAGCAAGATTGTTATTAGAGATATTATTTGACTATTTTTGTGGTAAAGATAAAGATGGATTTAGTAAAGTAAGAAATTTTTTATATATTGTAGAAGATATAAGCATAGGTAGTGAAAATTTAAAAAACATGTTTAAAAATAAAACAATTGATAATTTTAAATGGTCAATTTGTATATTAGATGGGGATAAGCATTCAAGTCAAGAACTAAATAATAATATTTTGGTATTGCCTGGTCAAGATTCTCCAGAAAAATTTCTATTTGAATTTGCAAAAAATTTAGTAGGGTCTTCATCTGATTTTTGGGATGATTTAACCAATATTCAAAATGGTTTTACAAGTGATGCTATTCGTGGAATATTAATTGATGAATATAATAAAATAAATGAAAAATGTAACACTAAACAAACAAATGGAGAAAGTATAGGCGGATTTCTGAGAGAAGAATATAAAAAACTTTTTAACAATAATATTGGTTTCATGCGCAGGCTGTTTGGATATTGGATAAAACAAAATGAATCAGGAATTGATGGATTTTTTAAAAATCTTCAAATTTTGTTTTACAAAAATGGAAAGTCTGTTAATATAGATATCTCTTCATGGCCTAAAATGGATGCAAATGGCTAAAAAAAATTATTCCCCACTTAGATACCCTGGCGGCAAAAATAAATTATCTGCTTTTATTGCAAAGGTATGTATAGACAATGACATTAATGGGCATTATGTAGAGCCTTATTCTGGTGGAGCTTCTGTAGCATTGTTTCTTTTGATGGAGGGCTTTGTAGAGAAAATAACCATCAATGATAAAGATAGGGCAATATATGCTTTTTGGCATAGTGTATTAAACAAAACAAAACAATTATGTGAAATCATAGAAAATGCAGAACTTACTATAGAAGAATGGAGAAAACAAAAAGAGGTTCAAAAAAATAAAAATACAGACGATTTGCTCGCGCTAGGATTTTCTACATTTTATCTTAACAGAACTAATCGTTCCGGGATAATTAATGCTGGTATAATGGGTGGTAAGGAGCAAAATGGTAATTATCTCATGGATTGTAGATTTAATAAAAAGGATTTGATAGATAGGATTAAAAAAATATCAAAAATGAAAAAGCAAATAAGGCTTTTTAATAAAGATGCCTTGGAGTTAATCGATATGATTCAAAATGAGTCTGAAAATAGTAATGTAATTTTTTACTTTGATCCACCATATTATCTCAAAGCAAGCACACTTTATATGAATCATTACGAAGATGAAAGCCATAAGCAAGTTAGTGAAAAAATAAAATCAATCAAAAATATAAAATGGATAGTTTCATACGACAATGTTCCTCAAATTCAAGAGCTATATAGTGAATATTTAAAAAAAGAGTTCTCTTTTAAACATACAGCCTACGAAAGCAGAGAAGGTAAAGAGATATTATTTTTTAGTGATATTACAATTCAACCAACTATAAAAGATTATAATCCATTAAATTTTAGCTTGGATAAATTTTCAAAAGAAATTATTTATGCATAAGTTCACAAATATTTGACAAAAATAAAAAAGTATGGTAAAGTATGGTAAATTTACAAAAGGTAGCGTGATGACCAAAAAAATGACCATAACATTAGAAGAGTCGCTAATTGATGAGATAGATACTATGGCACTTGAGAGTGGCAAGAAAAAAACTCAGATCATCAGAGAAGCTTTGCAGGATTATTTTGATATGAGTGCTGTAACAAAAACAGTCACTGAGTACAAAATGGGAACTCTAAAAACTATAAAACATAGTGATGTGAGAAAATCGCTTGGCTTATGATATAGAGTATGACCCAAAAGCAGTTAAACAACTTCAAAAACTCAATCCAACCATAACCAAAGAGTTACTTGATGGTATCGAAGAGTTTGCCAATACTCCCGTTGTTACAAAGATAAAAAAACTTAAAACCCCATTTGATGGAGCTTACAGGCTTAGGATCGGGGATTATAGAGTGATATTTTATCAAGATAACAATCTGATGCTAATATCCAAAATAGCCCACAGAAAAGAAGTGTATTGAGCGATGAAATACTCACAAATATTTAAAAATCCAGTTACTAGAGGCTTGACCACTATCCAGTTTCTTAGCTATTTTGGTACCGTGTTTTCCCATGTGGCAATAGCATCACTACTAGTGAAGCTTGGAGCCGGAGCAGATATGATAGCCATGATATTTATAGCTATTTTACTTCCAAGCCTTGTTCTTGCTCCAATCAATGGCTATATCATAGACAGGTTTGAGTTTAAAAAACTTATTTTGGTATTGTTGGTTATCGAGACGAGCATGACTATATGTTTTATGATGGTTGATAGTTTGGAGTATATCTGGCTTCTTTGGACATTTTTGTTTATTCGCTCCATCGCTGGGACTATCATATTTACAGCAGAAATGTCCTATCTGCCAAAAGTTATATCAGGCGAGATGCTAAAAGAGGCAAATGAAGTTCATAGTATCATTTGGTCAAGTACATTTGCTTTCGGTATGGCTTTAGGAGGGCTTAGCACATACTATTTTGGTTATATCGGCACATTTATGATAGATTTTTCATTTTATGTGATAGCTTTTTTTGTTATGTTGAAATTGCCTATTGAAATCATACGAAATAAAGCGCAAAGTGCTTGGAGCGCCACAAAAGAAGTTTTTGGCTATATAAAGACAAATCCAAAAATAGTTCATATAATAATACTTCACTCAAGCGTAGGGCTAACCGTATTTGATACTATCGTTACACTTCTTGCAAAACAAAATTATAAATATATTATTGCTGTTCCGCTTGCTATCGGTTGGATAAACTTTTCAAGAGCCTTGGCACTAATGATAGGTCCTTTTGTTTTTGGAAAATATGTCAAGATGAATAATTTGTGGGCGGTAATGATATTTCAAGGGGTTACCATCATTATTTGGGCTTATTTGCAATACGACTTTCACCTTTCGCTAATAGCAATGTTTTTTGTTGGATTGTTTACCACTTCTATATGGTCATTTACATATTATATGCTTCAGCAAAATACCGATGATGAGTATTTGGGGCGAGTTATATCATATAATGATATGATTTTTATGGCAGTGAGTGTCGGTATGACATACGCTATCGGAAAAATGGCAAGCGCTGGTGCGGCATTAAGTCATATAAGTATGATGATAGGAGCTATATTCTTTTTGGCTGCATTTTATGCTTTTATACTAAGAGATAAAATTGCCACTGATACCAAAAAATATAATTAGTATCGGTTTATTGTATAATTATGACAATAAAATATAGAGAGAATATATGAGACTTGATGTACATTTGGTAGAAAACGGCTACTTTGAGAGCCGAAATAGGGCATTAGAGGCTATAAAGTCAGGCAAGATTAAAGTTGACGGCAAGATAGCCAAGCCTTCTGTTAAGTGTGATGAGACAAGTGATATTGAAGTGGAAAATGAAAAGTTCTACGCTAGCAGGGCAGGAAGAAAGCTGGAAGCATTTTTGGATGAACACAAGATGGATTTAAAAGATAAAAAAGCCCTAGATATCGGCTCAAGTACAGGTGGATTTGCTCAGATCTTACTTGAAGGCGGAGTGAAAAACCTAATATGTGTTGATGTTGGAACAAATCAACTTCATTTTAGTATAAGAGAAGATGAGCGAGTAGAAGTTCATGAAAATTGTGATATAAGAAATTTTAGAGTTGATGATGGATTTGAAGTTATAAGCTGTGATGTATCTTTTATATCTTTGTTGGAGACAATAGATGCAATAGATCGCCTAGCAGACAAAAACGCCGATATAGTCTTACTTTATAAACCGCAATTTGAAGTCGGCAGGCTGATAAAAAGAGATAGCAACGGCGTGGTAACAGATGTTGATGCTATCAGGCATGCAAGAATCGGCTTTGAGCAAAAGTGTCAAGAGTTGGGATGGCAAAAGATCATAGATGCCATATCAAAAGTCCAGGGCAAAGAAGGCAATACTGAGTATTTTTATCATTTCAGAAAGGTTAAGGCTTGATAAGATCAATAGCTATCGGGGCTTTTGACGGTATCCATGCAGCTCATAGTATTCTTGCCGATAAAGCGGACGCGCTTGTTGTAATAGAGAGAAATAGCGCTGTACTTACCCCTGGGCATAAAAGAGCCGGAGATATAACAAAACCAATATTTTTTTATCATTTAGATAAAATAAAGGATATGACACCCAAGGAGTTTGTAGACCTTTTGAAAGAAAATTTTAAAGGTCTTGAAGAGATAGTGGTGGGATATGATTTTGGCTTTGGAAAAAATAAAAGCGGTAACATCAATACCCTAAAAGAATTTTTTAATGGAAAGGTAACAGTAATGGAGGCCATAAAGTATGAAGATACGGCTATCCATTCAAGAATAATAAAAAACTACATAAGAGAAGGCAAGATACAAGAAGCCAATCAAATGCTAAGTAGAAGTTATCAGATAAGCGGCAGCGTGATAACAGGTCAAGGTTTGGGCAGCAAAAGATTTGTGCCGACTCTTAATATTGATGTTGTTGGATATCTATTACCAAAAGAGGGTATATATGCAACGCAAATCAAGATAGGAGATATTTGGCATAAAAGTGTTAGCTTTGTAGGGCATAGAGTTAGCACTGATGGTAAATTTGCCGTTGAAACACATATAATAGACAAAGATATACACGGCGTAAAGGGTATGGTTGATATTTGCTTTGAGCAATTTATACGAGAAAACAAAAAATTTGATGATCTTGATGCTCTTAAAGCGCAAATTGACGAAGATATCGAAAAAGTAAAAGAGTTGATATGAATAACAATAAAAAAGATAATGTTTTTGAAAGTAGTTTGGATAAAAAGTTTGAGTTTGATGAATCCGTAGCAACAGTTTTTGATGATATGCTTAGTCGTTCTGTTCCATTTTATGATGAGGTGCAAAAACTGATCATATCTTTTATACTCCAAAACCAAAAAGACGGCAAGAGGGTTTTGGATCTTGGCTCATCAACAGCAAGATTTTTGATAGATCTGCATTTGGCAATGAGTTCAAATATGCATCTAAAAGGTCTTGATAACTCTGAAGCTATGCTAAAACAAGCCAAAGCAAAATGCAAAGCATACGGTGCAGATATAGAACTTATTTTGGCAGACTTGATCACATATAATTTTGACACACAGGATTTCATAACATCAAATTATACATTGCAGTTTATCCGCCCGATAGAGAGAGCAAATTTGGTAAAAAAAATCTACGATTCATTACAACAAGACGGATATTTTATCTTTTCCGAAAAAGTTGTTTTTGAAGAAAAAAAGATAGATAAAACCATGATAGATATTTACTATAACTTCAAGAAAGCCCAAGGATACAGCGTGTATGAGATATCAAACAAAAGAGAAGCCTTGGAAAATGTTCTCGTACCATATACTATAAAAGAGAATATAAAGCTTTGTATGGATGCCGGATTTGATGATGTGACAACAATTTTCCAATGGGCAAATTTTGTAACATTCGTTGCGCAAAAAAAATAAGATAAAATTTGACTTATTCACATTTTTATTATATTTTTTAATAGAACTTATTCACATTGTGAAAGCGGAAAAAAATTATCTTTTTAAGAAAAGAATTTGACATTTTTTTTCAATAAGGTATAATCTTGCCAATAAATTTTTCAAGGGATACATACTATGAGTTGGACACCAAGCAGTTGGAGAAATTTTCCAATAAAGCAGCAGCCACAATATCAAGATCAAGACTTACTAAAAAAAGTTGAAAATGAGCTATCTTCTTATCCTCCGCTTATATTTGCCGGAGAAGCCAGAAATCTAAAAAATGAGCTTGCAAAAGCTGGGCGAGGAGAGGCATTTTTGCTTCAAGGCGGAGATTGTGCAGAGAGTTTTGGCGAGTTTAAGGCAAGCACTATAAAAAATCTATTTAAATTAATGCTTCAAATGAATATGGTCTTGATGTATTCATCGGGCAAACCTATCGTCAAGGTAGGTAGAATTGCAGGTCAGTTTGCAAAGCCGAGAAGCAGCGATTTTGAAGAGATAAAGGGCGTAAGCCTGCCAAGTTATCGCGGCGATATCATAAACGATATAGAGTTTACGAGCGAGGCTAGAGTGCCTGATCCTCAGAGAATGATAAAAGCATACAACCAATCGGCAGCAACGCTTAATTTGATTCGCGCATTTACAAGAGGCGGAATGGCAGATCTAGCACAAGTTCATCAATGGAATCTTGATTTTATCAAAGATCATCCTATCGGTAAAAAATATGATGATTTAAGCCTTAAAATAGATGATGCGCTTAGATTTATGAATGCTTGCGGGCTTGAAGTAAGCAAGATACCGCAGCTTCATCAAACTGTTCTTTATACATCGCATGAAGCGCTTCTTTTGAAGTATGAAGAAGCACTTACTAGAAAAGATACTCTAACAGATGATTGGTATGATTGTTCTGCGCATATGCTCTGGATAGGAGATCGTACAAGAGGACTTGATGATGCTCATATAGAATACTTTAGAGGCATAAAAAATCCGATAGGCTGTAAAGTTGGACCTAGCATGAAAGAAGATGAACTAATCAAGCTTATTGACGCGCTTAATCCAACAAATGAAGAGGGAAGACTAAATCTAATTGTCAGGATGGGCGCAGATAATATAAACGAGTTTTATCCAAATCTTCTAAGACGAGTTAAAGAAGAAGGAAGAAATGTAGTTTGGTCAACGGATCCGATGCATGGTAATGTTGAAAAAGCAAGCAGTGGATTTAAAACTAGGGATTTTGACAATATATTGAAAGAAGTTAAACAGTTTTTTGAAATTCATGAAAGTGAAGGAACCATTGCAGGGGGAATTCATCTTGAGATGACGGGAGAGGATGTAACAGAGTGTACGGGAAGCCAGAGCTGCGCTATTACTGCTGATGGACTTGCAAGCAGATATCACACGCAGTGTGATCCAAGGCTTAATGCAAAACAAGCCCTTGAGCTCTCGTTTATGCTCTCAGATATTTTAGCTAAATACGCGAAATAATAAATATATTATTACCGTCTAGATATTCATAATCGAATTTGAGATCATGAATATCTAAAATACTCTTAACTATATAAAGCCCCAATCCCATACTATTGCTCGATTCATGGAAAGGCTCAAAGTATGTTTTTATCTTATTTTTGAGTTTTAAGCCTTGATTTGTAAAAATAAGCTTCTCTTTTGTAGCTTCAATTTTTATTTTTTTTGTATCGCTGTATTTGATGCCGTTATCTATAAGATTTTTAAGCGTTAACGCAAAGAGTTCAAAATCAACACTCCAAACATCGTTATCAATTATTTTTAGGGAAATATGGTCGCCTGGATCATCAATTAAAAGTTTATCAATACCAGCCTCTATCAGGTTGCTTATCAAATAAGGTTTTTTATCGGGTTTAAAATGTTTAGATGCGATCTGTTCTATTTTTATAAATTCATCTATGATAAAATTTAGCTTGTCAAATGCGCCGATAATTCTTTGTTTTTGTTTTTTATCGCTTATCATTTCACTTGCTATTCGACCCTTGGCTATTGGAGTTTTAAGTTCATGCATCATGGTTCTTAGCATTAAATATCTAGAATTTAACAGTTCCCTTATTCTAATAACAGCATTGTTGAATTCATTTGCAACTTCTGCAATTTCATCATTATTTTGACTTGGGCACTCAATATCCAAATCCCCTTGCGAAAATTTTATTATTTTATCTTTTAGGTTGGCAAGTGGTTTCAGGCTTTTTTGTATCCATATATAAATTACTATCATTATTATAAAAAACATCAAGAATACTGCAAATGTTTTAAGCGGAAGGTGTCTTCTATTTTTATTTTCAAGTAATAGTTTAAATCTGTCATTATTAACAAAAATGATTCTTTTTAAACGGTATCTGTCTGTACCGTATTTGGCATATCTGTTTTTCTTTTTTAAAAAATGTTCGATTTTTACTATTTCATCTTTATCTTTAATGACAGAGATGTTTTGCGACTTTAGAAAATCATAGTCAATTTTACCGTACTTCAAAAAATAGCTATATAAATAACTTGTTACTTGTCTTTCATGCTCCCTGTTTATCTCTTCAAGCTCGTGTTTTGAAATATAGAAAAGCAGTACAAAAAGAGCAGTTAACAGCATAAAAGAGATAAAAAAGATAAGATTGATCTTGCTTTTAAGTGTAGTTAGACCTGTCATAATAATTTATATCCTATGCCTCTTACGGATTTTATTTTGCCAATGTCATCGAGCTTGGATCTTATCTTACTTATGATCACATCAAGACTTTTTGCCGATGAGTCGATATTCATAGACGGAGCATTATTTAGTATATACTCTCTTGATTGTGTTATACCTCTATTTTTTAAAAGGATCGAAAATACTTCATGTTCAGCAGGAGTGAGCGTTATTTGTTTGTCATTAAAGTATATACAGTTGTCTTTGATTTGTGTATCACTATCTTTATTCGGTATTTTTTCAAAATCATTGTTATGTCTTCTCAGAAGTGATAAAATCCTTGCATAAAGCTCTTGTGGATCATATGGTTTTGGCAAATAGTCATCCGCCCCTAGATTTAGAGCCTCAAGTTTATCTTTTATATCGATTCTAGCCGATGATATAATGATGGGAATATCGTATCTTTCTCTTATCTCTTTGCATACTTCAAGTCCATCAATGCCCGGAAGCGTAAGGTCTAAAAGTATTAGATCATATTTTGTGATGCCGGCGCTTAGACCCAAAAAAGGATCTTCATAGTTTGTTGTTTTTATATCAAATCGGCTTAAGTAATCGCTTAGTATTTCAGCAAATTCAGCATCGTCTTCTATCATTAGGATGTTTATCATCATTTCTCCTAATAAGAAAATGCTCTTTTCATAGCATTTTCTATTGTTTCAAGGGTAAATTTATGATCTGTAAAATAATCGAAAGCTAAAGCCCCTTGATTTATAAGCATATCAACTCCATCTTTTGAAACTACACCCTTCTCATGTGCTAGATTTAAAAACGGAGTTTGTTTGCCGTAAATTATGTCAATTACGCCTTTTGAGCCCACCATAATGTTGTCTAAAATTTCTTTGGGAGCAGGAAGCAGATCATCTTGCAAACCGGCTGATGTCATATTGATAATAAGGTCATATTTTTTTTCTTTAAAATTATCAAATGTGAAACAGCCAAAACTGCTCTCAAAATCTTTTAGCCTATCTCTATTTCTTGCAAGTATTTCTACTTTGTATCCGTTATCTTTTAGCATATACGAAGTAGACTTAACCGTACCTCCTGCCCCTAAGATTAAAACAGTTTTGACTCCGCTAAAGTCTTTTACGCATTTTAGAAAACCGGGAGCATCGGTATTGTATCCCTTGAGTTTGCCATTTCTTAAAATGATAGTATTGACTGCACCGACACTTTTAGCAAACTCGTCAAGTTCATCACAAGCTCTAAATGCAGCTTCTTTGTGCGGTACGGTAATGTTTGCTCCGTTAAGACCAAGGGATATGAATTTATCTTTTATATCATTGCCTTCTTCAAGAAGATATCGTGTGTAACAGCCGTTGAATTTTAATATATCAAATGCCGTATTGTGCATAAGAGGTGATTTTGAATGACTTACGGGATTGCCAAATATCGCAAAAATTTGCTTCATTGTATATTTTGTAACTCTTCTAGTGTTGCTTTCAGGGCACCTAGTTTATTATTTACTTCTAAAAATTCAAGTTCAGGTTTTGAATCCGCAACAACACCTGCGCCTGCCTGAAGTGTAACTTTATCATCTTGCAAAAGAGCAGTCCTTATTGCAATGGCTGAATCCATATTGCCGTTAAATGCAAAATAGCCTATGCATCCGCTGTAAAATCCACGTTTGAGTTTTTCAAATTTTGCTATCAGCTCCATTGCTTTTATCTTTGGCGCGCCTGTCATTGTTCCTGCCGTGAAAGTTGCCATAAACAGATCAAACATATCTTTGTCCTTAGCAAGCTTTGCTTCAATATCTGAAACCATATGCATAACATGAGAATATCTCTCAACCCTCATCATCTCAGTCACTTTTACACTGCCGGTCTTTGCAACTCTGCCTACATCATTTCGCCCAAGATCTATAAGCATAAGATGTTCTGCGCACTCTTTGGGGTCATTTAGCATTTCAGCTTCCAGCTCAATATCCCTTTTTCTGTCCCTGCCTCTTTTTCTTGTTCCTGCAATCGGGCGAAGCAATATATCACCCTCGCTTAATTTTATCATGACTTCAGGCGACGAACCGCAAATAGCAAAATCTTCAAATTCTAGTAAAAAAAGATAAGGTGACGGATTTTTTGATCTCAAAAGCCTATAAAAACTAAGTCTATCGACACTTCCAAATTGCGTGTATCTGTTGGATATTAATATCTGAAAGACATCCCCTGATCTTATATGTTCTTTGGATTCATCTACTAACTGTTTGAATCTATCCTCATTGATATTTAGTTTGCCTTCTTTTAGGTCGGCTTTTTTTAGAGGAGTTGGTGTGTGGGATTGCTTTAATATATTTTCTATTTTTGATATATTCTCATCATTGTTATTTTCATTATTGATGATCGTTAGCATTGAGTTTTTATGCGAAAATCCGATAATTATCTTTGGTCTTATCAAATCAAGGTCAGGAGTATTGAGGTTATCTTCAAGGTTGTCCATGTTTTCTTTTAAAACAGGTTCAAATACCTTGACCATATCGTATCCGATAAAACCTATAAAACCGTCAGTAAAACTAAAACCGGCAATTTCTGCTTTTTTGATATACTCACTCTTGTCTATTTTTGCATAATATGATTTTAGGAATTCAAAAGGACTAATATTTAGATTATGGGACTCTTTGTTTTCATCAATGTAAAGAGTAGCCTCATTTTTATATGTAATTCTCTCTTTGGCGCCAATTGCAATAAAGCTGAAATTACCGTCGCTTGTGTTTACAACGCTTTCAAATAGCATTGTTATCTCATTTTTAAAGATCTTTTTTAATTCCCCATACAATGCTACCGGTGTTAATTCATCAAAAAGAAAAGTTTTCAATATTTTTACCTACTACTTTACTAAGAATGCAGACTTGTTTATTCTATCTCTGATTTTTGCCAAAGCAGTATTTGCTTTTTCTTTTCCTTCATATGGACCTATCAATATCTTAGATGAACCGTTTTCGCTAGTTACTACTTTATAGTTGTAACCATTTTTTTTGATTATTGAAATAAATTCATCATTTGGTTTATTTGAAAATGCACCAACTTGAGCATAATAAGTTTCACTGTTTGTTTGTTCTTTTTTTACATTCGTATTTTTTACCGTAGGTTTTGTTTCAGATTTTGGTGTATCTGCCGTTTTTACAGTCTCGGATTTTAAAGTAGTTGTTGCAGGTTTTGTATCTGTTTTATTTTGATCTTTCTTTGCAGGTTTTGTTTTTGTGTTTTGTTCCACATTCGCTTTGTTTTTAACAGGTATAGGTTTATGCGCTTGCTTTTCTATGATTTTTTTAGCTGCAACTGCTCCAGCAGGAGCAACTTCGCTTGGCATTACCGCATTTGTTCTGTTTTGTTCTGTTTTAGATGTCCCTATAGCTGCATTTATATCATCAACAATCTGCCCATCAACATTTGTTGCTTGTATTGTGGAGTCATTTATATCGCTTCCGTTTGATTCATTTGTATCCGCTTGGATTAATGCACTATTTGTTAAATTCTCTTCAACCGGTATTTTAGGTTTTTGAGGTTCTTCAAGTATCATTTTTGTCAATAAAATAGCGCCGATTAAAACTGCAAGTACTAATCCGATCATAGTCAAAATATTTTTAGTATTGCTATTTTTGCCTGTACTTATATTTTCATTAATAATCAGATCATCAAGACTATCTTGCTTTTTCATAGGTTTGCTCCATTTTTTTATATTATATAATTATAACATTAATTTTATTGTATTTTTTTTGATTTTATCACTTCAGATATATTTTTTATTCATAAATTTCATACGGCAAAGTAAAGATATTATAATCGATCGGAAGATTTATATTTGGCAGTGTCTGCCATTCAAGTGGTAATTTTAATTCCAATGACTTTGAAATAACTTGCAGCTTTTTTGTTGCTTCATCTAAATCCATTTTATCAACAGGAATAAATACCTGGATATGTTTTTCGCTTTTGCCTTTGAAAATATAATATTTTTCTATTTTAATAGCAACAAAAAGTTGTTTTACAGTGTGATAAAATTTCGCTCCATCATCACCTTTATATATCAAAAGAAGATTATTGGTATATCCGTCTTTTATAAGAGGAGAAGCAATAGTATTTTTTTTATTTAAATGATCTTTGATTATTTGTTTGTCTAGCGGTTCGATAATTTTTTCAAATTTTGCATAGAAAGTTCTATTTTTAAACTCTATTTTTTCTACTACATAGTCTCTTTTTATGTAGTAGAATGAATTATCAATTACTAAATTATCTATTAAATCAATCAATCATAACTCTAATAAATAGGTCTATCATAAATAACAAATTTAAGGGCAAGTTCTTTCATCTCTTCTTTTATTTTTGCATGAAGAACAGTGTCATTGATATTGTCAAGAACATCAGCTATTTTATTTGCAATTATTTCAAATTCAGCTTCTTTCATCCCTCTGCTTGTAAGTGCAGGTGAACCTACACGTATGCCTGAAGTTACAAATGGACTTCTTGTTTCTCCTGGAACCGTGTTTTTATTTACCGTTATTCCTGCATTGCTTAATGCCGCGTCAGCATCTTTTCCTGAGAATTCTTTATTTAGAAATGATACAAGAACAAGATGGTTGTCTGTGCCGTTAGATACTATATCGTATCCTCTTTCCATTAAAATATCTGCCAATACTTTAGCATTTGCCTTTACTTGTTTAGCGTATGTTTTCCATTCCTTGCTCAAGTTATGTTTAAATCCAACCGCTTTTCCAGCTATTACATGAACAAGAGGTCCGCCTTGAATCCCAGGAAATATTGCCGAATTTATTTTTTTGGCTACCTCTTCATCATTAGTCAGGATGATGCCGCCTCTCGGACCAGCCAATGTTTTATGAGTAGTTGAAGTTACTATGTGGGCATGAGGAAACGGGCTTGGATGTTCGCCTGCTACTACAAGACCTGCAATATGAGCCACATCTGCAAATAACAATGCCCCAACGCTATCCGCAATTTCTCTAAAACGCGCAAAGTCAATCTCTCTAGCATATGCAGATGCGCCGCATACTATTATTTTCGGCTGTACTACTTTTGCAATTTCGGCAACTTTATCATAATTGATCCTGCCGTCAAGTTCAACACCATAAAAAAAGCTTTGATAGTTTTTACCGGAAAAACTTACCTTGCTGCCATGCGTCAAGTGTCCGCCATGGCTTAGATCCATCCCTAGTATCTTGTCTCCAGCGCTTAGAAGAGCAGCGTAAACAGCACCATTCGCTTGGCTTCCTGAATGTGGCTGAACATTGGCAAAGTTACAGCCAAATAGTTCGCAAGCTCTATCAATTGCTAGTTGCTCAACTCTATCAGCATACTCGCAGCCGCCGTAATATCTTTTATATGGATAGCCCTCCGCGTATTTGTTTGTAAATACGCTCCCCATAGCTTCCATAACCGCAGGATGAGTGAAGTTTTCACTAGCAATCATCTCTAGATGATTGGTTTGTCTTGAGAGTTCATTTTCAATTGCTTCGAATATCTCTGGGTCAAAAGTTTTCATAATATAACTCATTGTTGTTCCTTTTTGTAAAATTTAATCAATATTTGTTTGCAAGTTTACTTCAGGCTTCATGGCAGGAAACAATAAAACATCTCTTATAGAGTGTTGATCTGTAAGCATCATAACAAGTCTGTCAATTCCTATTCCCTCGCCGGCAGTTGGAGGCATACCGTGGCTAAGCGCTCTTACATAATCTAGATCCATATGCATAGCCTCTTCGTCTCCCGTGACGTCTTTTGCTTCTACTTGAGCTTTAAATCTCTCATATTGGTCTATAGGATCGTTTAATTCGCTAAATCCGTTTGCTATCTCTTTGCCGGCTATGAAAAGTTCAAATCTTTCTGCGATCTGCGGATTTTCATCAGAGCGTCGCGCAAGGGGAGATATGTCGATAGGAAAATCTGTGATAAATGTCGGGTTTGTCAGTTTGTCTTCCACAAAATTATCAAATAGTTCTGCCTGCAGATAGCCAAGCGTTAAGTTTGAATCAACTTTGATATTGTTTTGATTTAAGAAATTAATAATTTTTTCTTCGTTGCTTGTGATATCGGTATGAATATTGCCTATTGATGTTAGTGAATCAATGTAACTTATTTTTGCAAAAGGAGTGGAGAAATTAACCTCCTTGTCTCCATAGCTAAGTGTTTTTGGCAATTGTAGGTTTTCAAAAAGATATTCAAACAGCTCCTCGGTTATATTCATAAGATCAGTATATCTATGATAAGCCCAGTAAAACTCTATCATCGTAAATTCAGGATTGTGCGTATGGTCCATGCCCTCATTTCTAAAGTTTCTGTTTATCTCAAATACAGCTTCCATTCCGCCGACTATTAGTCTTTTTAGATAAAGCTCAGGCGCAACTCTTAGATATCTCTCAACATCAAGCGCATTATGATGAGTAATAAACGGTCTTGCATTTGCGCCGCCTGGAATCGGGTGAAGCATAGGAGTTTCAACTTCTAAAAATGTTTTACCCTCAAAAAATCTTCTTACCAATGATACTATGCGGCTTCTTTGTATGAAAATATCCTTTACTTCAGGATTGACTATCATATCCAAGTATCTTTGGCGATACCTGATCTCCGTATCTTGAAGTCCATGGAACTTTTCAGGAAGAGGCGAAATGGCTTTGGTAATGATTTTGAAATCTTTACAGTGCAATGTTAGTTCACCGGTTTGGGTAATAAATGGAAAACCGGTAGCTTCGACAATATCGCCAACTTCAATAAGTTTTTTGATCTTGTTGTAGTATCCTTCTGGCAGATCGTCCCTGCTGTAGTAAACCTGCACCAAGCCGCACGAGTCTTCAAGTTTTGCAAATGCCGCTTTTCCCATTATGCGAAGAAGTTTTATTCTCCCTTTCAAAGTTACGCTTTTACCTTCATCTCTCTTGCTTTCGTTCTCTTTTACGTATTCGTATGTTTCGTTGAACTCTTTTGATGTTACGGCAGTTTTTGTTATGTTTGGATATGGGTTTATCCCTTCACTTCTTAGCTCGTCCGCTTTTTTTATTCTCTCTTGAATGTATTGATTTTCAAATATCAAACTTTTTCCCTTTTATTTTTTTGACAAGTTTCACAAATTCCTATTATCTTCATGATATGATCCGTCATTTGAAAATTGAAATTATCGGCGATCTCTTGCTGTCTTTTTTCTATTGTTTCATCATAAAACTCTGTGATACCGCCGCATTGTATGCAAACCAAATGATCATGATGTTTTTTTAACCCAAATTCGTATTTTTTGCCTTGAGTACCAAAAGATATTGATGTTACAATACCGGATTCTTCAAGCAGTGTTAATGTGCGGTAAATTGTTGCAATGCCTATATTTTCATCCGGATAAATTTTTCTTAATTCACCGTTTAACTCTTCAGGCGTAAAATGTCCTTCATGCTCATAAAGAAACTTTAGTATCAATTCCCTTTGCTTTGTGAATTTTAGCCCATTTTCTTTGATAATTGATTTAAATTTCTCAATTAAAACACTATAATCAATCATATTTTATTGCCTTCTTGTAGTTGTTCGGTATCATTTTCATCGTTAGGTATTTTATGCAAAGTGTTATTTTGTTCAATTTTAAGAGCATTAAGATCCTGTGGATTTAGCTGTATCAAAAAATCTCCTGCCATTATAAGATATGGATAAAGCAAACTATTTTTTTCAAAATTTGTCATACTGTTTTTAAGTAATTTTACATTTGACAATGCAGTTATTATAACGGCAAAAATAATAAAATACTTACCTCCGCCGATCAGAAATCCTAGAATATTATTTATAAATCCAAGACCGGTAGCTTTTGTAAGTTTCGATAAAAGTGCCCCAATAGTAATAGATGAGAGCCATATAAATGCTAAAACGGTCAAAAAGATAATCAATGTCAATACGGTGGTATTTTCGATGTGTAGAAAATTTTCACCCATACTAAGCGCCATTTTCTTTGATACGTTAGAAGCCGTATATACTCCAACTACCAATCCTATAAAACTAAAAGTTTCTTTTAGAAAACCGCTAAAAAAACCTTTTATGCCTAATATTATGACAATAGAGCCAATAACAATATCAAGTGAACTTATATTGTCCATATAAACCTTTTAATCTAATCAAATAATTTTAATACAATCCGCTAGGGAGCAGCTTTAAGATCTCATCTTGTTTGTTTGAATACTGGATAGCATTTTCTCTTGTGATGATGCCCTGTTTTACCAAAGAAAGCAAAACCTGTGTTTGAGTTTGCATGCCTGTTTCCTCTTGACCCAGCTGCATTTGAGAATATATCTGGTGTATTTTTTCTTCACGGATCAAATTTGCTATCGCATGGTTCATAACCATTATCTCTGCCGTTGCTATCCTTCCTCCGCCAATCTTTGGAACAAGCGTTTGCGCAACAACCGCCACAAGCGATGTTGCAAGCATAGCCCTGATCTGAGGCTGCTCATCTCCTGTAAAAACGTCTATGATACGGTTCATAGTATTTGGCGCAGAGCTTGTGTGAAGCGTACTGAAAACCAAGTGACCCGTTTCTGCCGCAGTCAAGGCAGCGGCGATAGTCTCTTTGTCCCTCATCTCCCCTACCAGTATAACATCGGGGTCTTGACGCATTGCGTATTTTAGCGCTGTTGAAAACGATGACGTATCGCTTCCTACTTCTCTGTGTGAAAATACCGACTGTTTGTTCGTGTGTATAAACTCTATAGGATCCTCGATAGTAATTATATGTTTTTGCTCGTTCATGTTAATCTCATTTAGCATCGCGGCAAGCGTCGTTGATTTACCCGATCCCGTAGGACCGGTTACAAGAATAATGCCTTTTTCTCTTTTGATAAGCTTTTTATATACAGAAGGAGCTCCAAGATCATCGAGAGACGGGATATCCACAGGAATTGTTCTAAAGGCTGCTGCCATATCCCCCATAGCATGATAAAAGTTTGCCCTAAAACGAGCAACACCATGAATCTCAAATGAAAAGTCAAGTTCGCCGAAATCTTCGTAATGCTGTTTTTGTTTTTGCGTTATCAGCGGGAAGCACATCTCTTCTATATCTTTGCCCTCAAGTTCCGATAAATTCACAGGTTTTAGTTTACCGTCAAGTCTGATGAGCGGTTTTGAACGGCTGATAAGGTGTAGGTCTGAAGCCTTATGGCTTACCATGGCTCTTAAAAGTTGATCTATGTTGAAGTTTGACATTTGAAAAATCCTTTACTTATTCTAAGATCGCAGGAACTATAAAGAAGTCATCTTCACTCCCGGCGGCATGAGATAATATTTTTTTCCCGATCTCACTTTTGTCGATCGAGACATCCTCTCTCATAGGCGTTCCGCCGCTCAGTGTTGAAAAAGATGCATCAAGAGCATCGGTATTCAATTCATTTAAATTTTCTACATACTCAACAATGCTTGAGAGCTGATGAATAATTTCATCTTTTTTGTTTTCGTCTACCTTTAAGGCGGATAATTTTTCTAATTTTTCCAAAACACCGATGTCGATTTGCATATATTTATCTCTTTAATTGAAGTTTTATTATTGTACATTAAATTACTTTAAGATATAACTTTATACAACTTTAGCAAAGGATTGTTGAATGTTAAAAAATATAGATATGAGCTCACAAGAATTTTTAAATGAGATGGAAAAAACAAAACAATTTACAGATAAGGTATGCAAACAATTCGGTTTTGTGTATCATCCGAATGAAGATGTAAAAGAGGGTGTTTTGATGGGATTGGCGCGCCATAAAATGCTTTACGGCAAGAGATTTTGTCCTTGTTTTATGGTTGTTGAGGATGAGAGCGGCAAGCCAAAGAGCGCAGATGATAGAATATGCCCATGCAAGCCTGCCTTAGAGCACGAAATACCTGATGAAGGCAAATGCCATTGTGGAATTTTCTGTACACCGGAATATGCAAAAGCGAATAGTTAAGCATGCATGTTGTTGATCTGTTACTAAAATTAATTAGCTACAAGACAGTAACTCCGAATGAAGACGGTTCTTACGCGTTTTTACAAGAGTATTTGGATGATTTTGAAGTTATTCATTACGACGTAAATGAAGTAAAAAATATTTTTTTAACAAAGAAATTCAGCGATGACGATACTCATCTTTGTTTTGCGGGACATATTGACGTAGTACCTGCAGGAGACGGCTGGAGCTATGATGCTTTTGTGCCTAGAATAGAAAATGCAAGAATATACGGCCGCGGGGCGCAAGATATGAAAAGCGGTGTCGCCGCATTTGTGACAGCTGTTAAAGATGCCGCATATTTTAAGGGAAGACTCTCTGTTTTGCTCACCTCTGATGAAGAGGGGGATGCAAAATACGGAACTGTTGAAATGTTAAAACACTTAAAAGAGAAGGACCTTTTGCCGCAATATTGTATAGTTGCAGAACCTACATGCGATAAAGTTTTCGGTGATTCGATAAAAGTAGGCAGAAGAGGTTCTATCAACGGCAAAGTAATCATAAAAGGCAAGCAAGGACATGCTGCTTATCCCCAAAAAGCGATAAATCCGGTTCATCAGATAGCGCCGCTTCTTTCCAGTATTGCTGGTGTTGATCTTGATAGCGGGGATGAATATTTTGCGCCAAGCAAACTTGTCATTACAGACATAAGGGCTGGAATGGAAGTTACAAATGTAACTCCAGGCGAACTTAAAATGATGTTCAATGTTAGAAATTCGACAAAAACGGACATAGAGAAGATAAGAGCATTTATGGAAAGTAAGTTAAACGGTCTTGATTTTACTTTGGAGTTAAGCCAAAGCGCAAAGCCGTTTATTACAAGTAAAAAAAGCAAACTTATCGAGGCTTTAAGCGAATCCATAGAGTCTGTTTGTCTTGTTGCTCCCGAGTATTCCACTGCAGGTGGCACGAGTGATGCTAGATTTATCGCCGAATTCGGGATTGATGTTGCTGAGTTTGGAGTGATAAACGATACCATTCATGCGCCAAATGAATCAACTACGATAGATGAAGTTGAAAAACTGTATGCGGTTTTTTCAGGGCTTATAAAAAATTTTTCTAACATTTAGGATATTTTTATGAAAAAAATTTTAATGATCATAGCATTTGTTTTATCTTTTGCAAACGCCGATCTTGCTTGGCGGAGCGATTTAAATAAAGCCGCGATCGAAGCAAAGCAAAGCAAAAAGAATCTTTTTGTTTTAGTCGAAAGCAACCATTGCAGATGGTGTAAGCTGCTGAAAGAGACTACGCTAAGCGACCCAAAAATCCAAGCCAAGCTAAACAAGTTCATATTAGTAAAAACAATGCGAGAAGATAGCGCAAAATATGCTTTGCCACCTATTATAGGAGTACCGACTATGCTTATTATGACACCGGATAGAAAAATAATAGAACAAGGCGTGGGGTATCTGGAAAGCGAGGATATGCATGAGGTTATCAATAAATTTAACACAAGAGCAAAGAGTAAAAAATAGTGTCATTCGTTTTTATCTTAGAAATATTCCTTCTTGTATCTGTAATATTTAGTTTATATCTATTTATCAAATTAAAAAATCTAAAAACGGAAATAAAGCATTTAAATGAGTGGATCACTTATCCAAAGATAACCGAAAAACAAACATTAGAAAATAATTTACTTAATGAGATACAAGAGGAGGTGGATACTCTTATAAGACAGTCCCAAAAAAGAAAAGTTTTGAAAGCCAAAATGGATGCTAAACTCAAACTTAAAAATAGACAGAGAAACGACATGATCTCAGCGCTTGCTCATGAATTTAGAAATCCTATCGCCTCAATAGTAGGATATGCCTCTACATTGCAAGAAGATAAGGATATAGATGAAGAGTTGAGGAACCGATTTTTGGATAAAATCTACAATAATAGTCAAAAGATAGAGTCGCTTTTGTCAAGACTTGTATTGTGGAATAGATTTGAAAATGGGCAGGCAACTTTTAATGTGCAAAAATTTAACTTACTCCAGCTTGCAGAAGATGTCAAAAGTGCGTTGTTGGAGCGATATCCGTATAGGATTATCAATATTCACGGCAGTGACAGAACAGTTATGGCCGATAGGATACTTTTGGAGATAGTCATAAAAAATCTAGTTGAAAATGCCATCAAATATTCAAAAGACGATGTTGATATTTTCATAAATCCAAAAACGATAGAGATAGTCGATAGGGGCGCAGGCATATCGGTCCAAAACTTGGAAAAAGTTACTAAAAAGTTTTTTAGATCCGGAGAACATAGTTGGGATAATTCAATGGGGCTTGGCTTGTCTATCGTTAAAAAAATATTGGATATGCACGCAAGTGAACTTAAAATAGAGAGTCAAATAGATAAAGGATCAAGCTTTTCGTTTGAGATATGAATAGTTTTTAAATAAACATAGATATAATTTATCCAAATATATTTATTGGGAAAAATTAGTGAAACTAGATATCAAAATACCAAGAGATTTATATGAAATATAATGATTTAGATCTCACAAATTGGAAAGAACTTGACATTGATACAGATTCGCTATGGGTTATCAGCGAAAGGGATAAGAGTGGTAAACACAAAAATGTTTATCATGGAAATTTTATTCCACAAATTCCAAATCAACTTATCAGAAGATACACACAAGAATTTGATGTTATTCTAGAACCTTTTATGGGAAGTGGAACGACACTTTTTGAGTGCGAGAAATTGGGGAGAAAATATATCGGTTTTGATATAAATCCAGCTATGTTTGAATATGTAAACGGTGCTATGAGTGATGGAAAATATGAAAGTAATTTTTATATCAATCATTGCAATAGTTTGGATAATGAGCAAGTGGATGAAAATATCCAAAATGCAAATGAAAAATTCAAAACCAAAGGTGTTCAGTTCGTACTTATGCACCCACCTTATATGGATATAGTGAAATTTACAGATGATGTTAATGATATGTCAAAGATAGATAATATCAATGAATTTGTGAAAAAATTTAAAATCATTTGTGAAAATAGTTTGAAACATCTTGATAAAGATAGATATTTTGCTGTTGTTATCGGCGATGTATATAAAAATGGGGAAGTGATACCTCTTGGATTTTATTGTATGGATATGATAAAACGAAATTTTAAAGTGAAACTCAAAGGGACAATTATCAAAAATGTCGAGGGAAATCGAGGGAAACTTGGAGTTGGTGGTATTTGGAGATATAGGGCTTTAAATAGTGATTATTATATTTTCAAACATGAATATATTTTTGTGTTTAAGAAGGAGTTTTGATGAATTATCATTTATTTGTTGTTGATGAAATAAGTTTAAAATATCACATTGAATATGGTTTTGTTGGTACTGGAAATTCAAGTAATGATTTTAATGTAGGGTTATGGAAAGATATAGCTCGATTAAAAATTGATGATAAAATAGTTTTTTATGTTCAAAAAACAAAAAAATTTTATGGATTTTTTAAAGTTACATCTACTCCATTTTATGATAATAGTCACTATTTACAGCCATACCCATTACCTTATTTGGGAGACAGCAATGATGTAATGCTTCAATACAGAGCTTTAATGGCGCCAGATATAGTTTTTTCTAATGGCATTGACGAATTTGATTTAATAGATATATTACCTAATAATGTTACTGATATTTTATGGAGTATTTTATATAGAAAATTAAAAGGCGGCAGAGGGTGTAGTCCTATATTTCAACACGAATACCAAATAATTTTTCATAAATTATCAATAATGAATAATCAAATGCCATTGATTGGGAATAACTTCTCTTTTGATGGTTATCAAATATTGCCTTCTATATCAAATATACCATATTCTGGATATGGAAATAATCCAAATATTAAAAATATTATTTTGAACAGTAACTATACAGAACATCATTTACATGCTTTATTGATTGAATATTTGCCAAATTTGATTTTCGCAAATTCCGTATGGCTTGGCAATGAAGTGTATTCTGGTGCAGGAATGCAAGCAATCGATATTTTAACTATAGATTCAAATAACATTTTTAATATCGTTGAAGTTAAAAGGGATGAAATACCGCCAAACATAACTTCTCAAGTTTTAAAATATATTCAATGGCTTCAAAATAGATTTCAATATTTCAATCCTCAATATTTTCAGCCAATTATTGTCGGTTGCAAAATTAATGGCAATAGAAAAACATCTTCAAGAACCTTCGAATTTATAAATTTTAATAATAAAAATATGAGTAGCCCAATAAAATATTTTGAATACGAATTACAAAATAATGGAATAATACTAAGTGAAATTGATTATATAAATAATTGGAATATATTAGGGAGTCAAATAATATAATGGCAACACAACAAGAATTATTTTTAGAATTAGCACAACCAGATGAAAATGG
>DYMX01000007.1 GCA_020721345.1 Sulfurovum sp. | reverse complement strand
ACTGGATGGAGCAAGAGCAAGAGAGAGGTATTACAATTACCTCTGCTGCTACAACCTGTGAGTGGAAAGGTCATCAAATCAATATCATAGATACCCCAGGCCACGTTGACTTTACAATCGAAGTTGAGAGATCTATGAGGGTTCTTGATGGAGCAGTAGCAGTATTTTGTTCAGTTGGTGGTGTTCAGCCGCAATCAGAGACTGTTTGGAGACAAGCAAATAAATACGGTGTTCCTAGAATGGTATTTGTTAACAAAATGGATAGAACGGGCGCAGACTTTTATGAAGTTGAGCGACAAATCAATGATAGACTAAAATCAAATGCTGTTCCTATTCAACTTCCAATAGGCGCTGAAGAGAATTTCAAAGGTATTATTGACCTTATAACTATGAAAGCAACAATTTGGGACGATGACCAAACTAAAATGGGGCAAGAATTTGAAGTAGTAGATATTCCTGTCGATATGGTTGAAAAAGCAGAAGCTTACCGTGAAAAACTAATCGAAGCAATATCTGAGTGTGATGATGCTTTGATGGAAAAATTTATGGAAGGAGAAGCCCTTACAGAAGAAGAGATCAAAGCAGGTATCAAAAAAGCTACACTGGCTATTACAATGATACCTATGACTTGTGGAACGGCATTTAAAAACAAAGGCGTTCAAACACTTCTTGATGCTGTTATTGATTATCTTCCTGCACCTACAGAAGTAGTGGAAATGAAAGGTCAATACGAAGATGGAACTGAGGTTGTTGTAGAGTCAACTGACGATGGTGTTGTTGCAGGTCTTGCATTTAAAGTTATGACTGATAAATTTGTCGGTCAGCTTACATTCGTTCGTGTGTATAGAGGCGTTCTTGAGTCTGGTTCGTATGTTTATAATACAACAAAAGATAAAAAAGAGAGAGTTGGAAGACTTGTTAAGATGCATGCAAATAAACGTGAAGAGATTACTGCTCTTTATGCTGGTGAGATCGGCGCTGTTGTAGGACTTCAATCAACACTAACAGGTGATACGCTAGCTGGTGATAAAGATAGAGTAATCTTGGAGAGAATGGAATTCCCAGCGCCTGTTATCAGCGTTGCAGTTGAGCCAAAAACAAAAGCAGACCAAGAAAAAATGGGTATCGCGCTTGGTAAACTAGCTGGCGAAGATCCATCATTTAGAGTAAGCACAGATGAAGAGTCAGGTCAAACACTAATCGCAGGTATGGGTGAACTACACCTTGAGATCATCGTTGATCGTATGAAGCGTGAGTTTGGTGTTGAGGCGGAAGTTGGTGCTCCACAAGTTGCTTACAGAGAAACAATTAGAAATGCTGTAAACAAAGAGTACAAATATGCTAAACAATCAGGCGGACGTGGTCAATTTGGTCATGTTTACCTTAAAATTGAACCACAAGAAGCAGGTAGCGGATATACTTTCGTTGACGAGATCAAGGGCGGCGTAATTCCAAAAGAGTATGTTCCTGCGGTTGATAAAGGTATCCAAGAAGCTATGACTAGAGGTATCCAAGCGGGTTATCCTGTTGAAGATATCAAAGTTACGCTTTATGATGGAAGCTATCATGAAGTTGACTCATCTGAGATGGCGTTTAAACTTGCCGGTTCTATGGGACTCAGAGAAGGTGCAAGACAAGCGAATCCGGTAATACTTGAGCCTATCATGAAAGTTGAAGTTGAAGTACCCGAAGATTTCATGGGTGATGTTATCGGCGATATTTCAAAAAGAAGAGGTCAAGTTAACGGCATGAACGAAAGAAGCGGCAATAAAATCGTTGATGCTTTCGTACCGCTTTCTGAAATGTTTGGTTACTCTACAGACTTGCGTTCTATGACTCAAGGAAGAGCAACTTATGCTATGGAATTTGATCACTATGAAGAAGTTCCAAAAAATATCGAAAAAGAGATTATTGCCAAAAGAAACGGCTAATCTTTACTTCTGGGTCAAGATTTCTTGACCCACACACACACAATCTACTTCTATTATTTGTATATATTATTTTATTTATAATATCTTATTAATTTTCTTAATTTTAGTTTAAAAAATTTATATTACTCTTAGCATTATTTCATTATTATATGATGTCAATATATCTATTGATTTAGGAATGCTTTGGCTTATAGCTTTTGCAGATTTATCAACTTTCTTAAGTTATCAATTAAAATCAACTTTAGTTGTATGCTGTTACCAAAATTATCGTCTTATGTGAAAGGAAAAATCATGACAAAGAAAAAAAGTAATTTTGAGTTTATGGGAGCGTAAATCTAACTGTGTAAGTTCTAAAAAGTAGATTTATTTGATATAGTGGTCAAGTAAATTATTAAAAAAAAGGATTTACACAGTTTATTTTACACTCTCGTCGTGGTGTAAATTATAATTATCAATTGGATTCAAATAAGATCCAATTGATGCTAAGATTATTTTGATTGCAAAATATTGCAATTTCTTTAAACGGTATCTTTTTTCTTTTTTCATAACAGCAAAGTATTGAGCCTCTAGACCAAGTGCATTTGCTATGTCTTTGTCGTATATTTTTTGCATATTGTTATCATTAGACAATCTAATTCTGAGTCTTTTTATAATCTCATCAAACTCCATAAAACCTCTTTGTTTGTTTATGAAATTATAGATCATATTTTATCTTGCTTCTATTTTTATGGCAAATTGTAATATTTTAAAAATCAGAACTATCAATAGTTATAATAGTATGAACATTTCCTCTAGGATTGAAGTCAGCTACAAGCTTCAGCCATTTTGGATCTAAATTTTTATGTAACGTATCAAATATCTCATTTGCAGAGTTTTCATGTGAAATATGTCTATTCATAAAAGAATTGATATACAATTTTAGAGCTTTTAGTTCAATTACTTTTTTATTTGGTTGATATTGTAGATACATTTTTGCAAAATCAGGATATCCTGAACGAGGACATTTGCACATAAATTCAGGAAGCTCTATATCAATAGTATAAGTTTTTTTGTGTTCATTTGACCAATAATTTTCATCTTTGTTTATATCAAAATTTACGATCTCTTCTTCGCCGTATTTCATAAATTATCCTTTGCGGTATTTTTTAAAAGTTCATCTTCATTAAGTGGCTTGTGGACCGCAAAACCTTGTATATAGTCTATTTGAAATGTTTCAAGCAGTTCTTTTTGTTCTTTTTTGTCAACCCATTTCGCAACTGTTAAAATAGAGTTTTTCTTTGACATCTCTATCATGCTCCATAAAATCGAACCTGTTCTGTCGTCATAAATATTTTGTGTATAATCCCTGTCGAACTGGATCATATCGAATTTAAAGTGTCTCAGGTAGTCCATTGACGAGTTTGAAGAGCCGAAATTGTCTATACAAATTCTTACCCCTTCTTCCCTTAATGTTTCAAGGATTTTCAAATATCCGCTCAAGTCATGGTGCGTTTTTTTCTCATATAGCTGAATTATAATTCTATTTGGGTTTATCTTGCACGATTTTATCAATTTTATCAATTTTTTTTGAAATCGCGTATCCCTAAGTGAAAAAGGAGAAAGATTGAATGCTAGAGCAATATTTTCATCCATTTTTTCAAGTAATTCTATTATATGTTTAGCAATGGTTAGATCGTATTCTCTGCTTAGCCCTAGGCTATTTAAAATAGGCAGATAAAATCTAGGCAAGAGGTCTTCGTTGTTATTTGCTTTTAGTTTAACAAAAACCTCATAAATATTTATACTATTGTCATGCAGGTTCAAAAGCGGTTTATAGGTAAAAATTAGATTTTTGTGTTCAAGAGCTTGAAGCGTTGCTTGTTCTATCTCTTCAATTTTGATATTGTTTTCAATGCTCTCATTTTTTGAAATATTTTTTTGTATTTTAATAATATCTTTGAGGTAAACTATTGTTTTATCATAATGTTTTGTGCAGTTTGTGACGGCAAAATTATACTTTATATCAATTTTATTTAGTTTGCCGTGAGTGGAAATAAAAGTTTTTATGACATTAAATAATTTGTCTTTATCATTTGTTTTGGTCGCCACTAAAAATGCATTATGATTTTTTTTGCCTATGATGGTAAATTTAAAATCTTTATGATTTAAAGCTGTGCCTAATTTTGCAACCAAAGTTTTTAGCATATCTTCTATTTCGTGATTATTGTAATATTCTTCTATGGTATCAAAATTGCTAATTTCGATAAGCGCAATAGTATTTGTATTTGATTTTTTTGCAACTTCCGTAAATGCCTGTTCTTTTAATGTGTTGGTTACATCATCAATTATCTTTTCCGATATGCTTATTTCAATGATAAAAAATATAAAATATATAGTAATGAAGCCAGAAGAAATAAGCAATATAATAGTTTTCGTATCTAATACGATATTTTCTTTTTGAAAAACACTATATATGATCAAGCCGATCAATGCTAAGATCGGAAGCCCAGCTCTTAGGGCCAGCTTAAACTTCCTTTCTCTTTCGATCGTTTGCGATAGTATCATTTTTATACATCCAAATGTTTAACATCTTTTGCATGTGCTTCTATATAATTTCTTCTAGGCTCTACTTCATCACCCATAAATAGAGTAAATACTTCGCTAGCGCTGTCGACATCATCGATCTTTACTTGCAAAAGTCTTCTGTTTTCCGGCATCATCGTTGTTTCCCAAAGCTGCTCAGGGTTCATTTCACCAAGACCTTTGTATCTTTGGATGTAAGCGCCTTTTTTTGCGGATGCTTCTATGTCGCCCAGCATAGCAAGAAGGTCTTTATCTTCAAATTCCTCTGTCGTATGATCTTTAATTTTTTTATAGATATACAGCGCTTCGTTGTAGTGCGGATTTGTAAATAGATTATCATCTATAACTAATTCTTCCAGCCCGTCGTCCGTTTGAACAAACAGATGAATTCTCTCTTCATTTGCAGAGTGATTAAGTATATTGAATCCTAAGGCTGTTATAAATGTTTTAAGATGTTCCAAGAGAGCTTTATTGTCAGTTATAATATCAGGATTTTCTATCATATGTCTTATGACCTGCGGAAGAGCAAATCTTTTTTCAAGCTCTTTTAACGTCATTTTATAGTAAGACACCAGTTTAAATAGATCAGCCAAATCATTGAACCCCATCGTAGATGATTCTATCTCAGAAATACCATTTTCTATAAGATAATCATTTAATGCTTTATCGTCTTTTAAATAAGTTTCATTTTTACCTTTTTTATATCTATATAGCGGAGGTTGAGCCAAATATAGATATCCATTTTCTACAACCGGCCTTAAGAATCTAAAGAAAAATGTCATAAGAAGCGTTTGTATGTGGCTTCCGTCGACATCGGCATCCGTCATGATGATAATTCTATGATATCTCAGTTTTTCTTCTTTGAACTCATCCCCGATACCGCATCCAAGAGCAGTGATCATATTTTTTATCTCATCGGATTGAAGTACTTTGTCAAGTCTTGCTTTTTCAACATTTAGTATCTTACCTTTTAACGGCAGTATTGCTTGAAAAACCCTATCTCTTCCTTGTTTTGCAGATCCTCCGGCAGAGTCACCTTCCACCAGATACAGTTCGCACTCTTTGGGATCTTTGCTTTGACAATCTGCAAGTTTTCCCGGAAGTGTTCCGACGCTCATCGACTCTTTTCTTTTTACAAGATCTTTTGCTCTTTTTGCCGCGTCTCTGCCTCTTGCGGCCAAAAGTACATGAGCCATGATCTCTTTTGCTTCGAGCGGTATCTCTTCTAGGTATCTATTGAAATTAGCAGAGAAGAGTTTTTGAACCAATGGTCTTACATAGCTTGATCCTAGTTTGCCTTTCGTTTGACCTTCGAATTGCGGCTCAGGAACTCTAACGGAAATAATCGCAACCAAACCTTCTGCCGCATCTTCACCTGTTATTTTTGTATTTTTTTCTTTTGCGTTCGCATTTTTTTCTATATAACTTGAAAGAGATCTTGTAAGACCTGCCCTAAAACCTGCTTCGTGTGTACCGCCGTCAGGAGTTTTTATGTTATTTACAAAAGATAGAACCTGATCCGCATCACTATCGTTATACATTATAGCTACATCGATCTCTATATCTTCGTCTTTGCCTTGAAAAAATTGTGCCGATGAAATAGGATTTTTTTTGTTCATATCTTCAACAAACTGTTTTAAGCCGCCTTCAAAATGAAATGTCTCTTTTGTGTCATCTCTTTCGTCGTTAAATATAATAGTTATTTTTGGATTCAAGTACGCAAGCTCTTTAAATCTCTTCATTAAAATATTTTTATCAAAAATAACGCCCTCTACGAAGATCGTCTCATCAGGCCAAAACTCAACTTTTGTACCTTTTTTCTTAGTATTGCCTATGATGCTAAGAATATCTTGTGGTATACCCTTTGCAAAAGATTGCTCATGGATATGTCCATCTCTTGAAACTGTAAGTTTCAAATCTTTTGAGAGCGCATTAACTACAGAAACGCCCACACCATGAAGTCCACCGGAAACTTTATATGTATCTTTGTCAAATTTACCGCCGGCATGAAGAACCGTTAAAACAACGGTGGCAGCTGAAATTTTTTCAGTAGGATGTTCTGCTACGGGAATACCCCTGCCGTTATCTTCGATTATAGCCGAACCGTCTTTTGTTAGAGTTACTTTTATGGTATCACAATATCCTGCCATAGCTTCATCTATAGAGTTATCTACAACCTCATAAACTAAGTGATGAAGTCCTTTTGTAGATGTATCGCCTATGTACATCCCCGGTCTTTTTCTAACAGCTTCGAGCCCTTTTAGAACCTTGATATTACCTGCGCCGTAATTATTTTCCATGCTTTGATCTCCATGATATAAACTAAATTAATTATATCCAAAATATGCTTTCTTTGGGTATAATGGCTTAAAAGTACTATTTATAATAGGATGAGTATGGATTTGGATTTTATACAAAACATTGTTCTTTCGATAGTTTTAGGATTTTTGATAGGATTGCAGCGTGAAATGCATATTATCTATTCCCAAAAAAAGAGAGATTTTGGAGGTACTCGTACTTTTGCAATAATATCTCTTCTGGGATTTCTTAGCGGATGGATCAATAAGATTTACCCGCATGCTTTTGTTGTTTTTGTTGTAGTATTCTCTTTAATGTTGATTGCCGCTTATATAATAAACAGCATCAGCACATTTCACAAGGGTACAACTACGGAATTTGCCGCTATGATAGTATTTCTTATCGGCGCAATGTTAAATTTTTCAACACAGCTTTTAGCGGTTTTGTTGACTATAATCGTAATGTTCTTACTTAATCTCAAAGAAAAAATACAAGATTATGAAAAAAGTATCACAAAAGAAAACTTTGGCGCTACCGTATTTTTTTTATTGATGACATTTGTTATTCTTCCTGTTATTCCAAATGAACCGATCGACCCTTTTGGACTTGTAAATCTTTTTAAGATATGGATGATGGTGGTGGTTGTCGCAGGAATCTCTTTTTTTGGATATATAGCCATAAAAGTATTAAAAACAAAAAACGGAATTGCAATTGCCGGCTTTTTTGGCGGACTTATTTCGTCTACGGCAGTTGCAATGAGTATGTCTCGAAAAATACATGAAAATAGTTTTCTGGCAAAAAATCTAGCCATTGCAATAACATTGGCATCATCTATGATGTTCATTAGAGCCGATTTGATCTTATGGGTCTTTAATCCTGTATTGGCCAAAAGTATAACGATACCGTTTGCAATAGGATTGGTAATAGGTTTGGCATATATTCTTTTTATATATTTCAGAACAAAATATGAAAATATACCAAGCGACATCGAATTTAAAAATCCATACGACCTAAAAGAAGCTTTGCTTATGGGGCTTGTATTTGGCTTTGTGTTGGCAATTGTTGAGCTTGCTGATAAATACAGCGGAAGTTATGGAGTATATGCCGTATCTTTTATTTCCGGCATTGCAGATGTCGATGCCATTGTGCTATCTTTGGCCACTTTAGCGACAGGCGAAGTAAATATGTCTATAGCCTATAATGCGATAATCATAGCTTTGGTAAGCAATACAATAGCAAAATCAGCACTCGTGGCAATATTGGGTAATAAGGATATCTTTAAAGAAGTTTTTATTTATTATTTAATCTCCGTAGGAAGCTTTGTCATTAGCGGTATTTTACTAAATTAGAAAATAAAATGTAAAAATTAAAGTTCTCCATTTTGTCTTTTTTTGGAAACTAAAGTGGATATGTTTCTATAGTCTGTTGTCTTATTGTTCAAAAAATACTCAACTGCAATTGCGCCTACCATTGCTGCGTTATCCGAGCAGTATTTAAGTTCTACAAAATGTTGTTTAATATTTAGTTTGCCGCATAGCGAAGCAAATGCCTCTCTAATAGATCCATTTGCCGCTGCTCCGCCAACTATGGCAAAATCTTTGATGTTTTGGCCTATCAATATCTTTTTGCTTTTTTGTAAAAGATGAGCTGTTATTGCTTTTTGGAACGATGCAGATATGTCACGCTTGTCTTGCTCGCTTAAATTTTTGGCGCCACCAAGCTCTTCTATTTGAACTCTCACGGCATTTTTGAGTCCCGATAGAGAGAATGCGAGTAGTGGAGAGTTTGAAAGCGGTATCGGAAAATTAAATCTATTTTCATCACCTAGACTAGCTAATTTTTCTATTTCAGGTCCTCCCGGATAGCCTAAGTTCATCATTTTTGCGCATTTGTCAAAACTCTCACCTATGCTGTCGTCCATTGTTGATGCTAGGATCTGCATCGAGTTCAAGGATTTCACCTTTACTATCATTGTATGACCACCGGATATAAGCAATACTAGAATAGGAAAAATAGCTTCTTTTTCTATAAAAAGAGAGTATATGTGGGCTTTTAAATGATTTACTGCAATTATGGGTATATTTAACACTGCAGAAATTGTTTTTGCCATCTCTACACCTTCCATCAGTGTTACGCCAAGTCCGGGACCATTGGTGACTGCTACGGCTTTTAGTTTTGGAAAAAAATCTTTCGTTTCTTCTAAAATTTTAGGCAATGCAACCGCATGAAGCCTTGACGCAAGCTCTGGAACAACACCCCCAAACTCACTATGCTCACTCTCTTGTGAAATTTTTTTATAAAAAACTATTTTTTTTGTCTCTATCTGGGTTATTGATATAGAACTGTCGTCACAACTGCTTTCTATGCTAAGAATCACTTTTTTCGCTCCAGTAGTTTTTCTATGTACTCCCATTTCCCAAATCCGCTTTGAGTGTTGATATGACCAGCGTTATGGATAATTTCCAAATGAGCCCCACATGTTTTTGCTAACTCTTTGGCCTCTTGCGTATCAATATACTCATCATTATCAGAAACAATTATCATGCTTTCTTTTGATTTAAGGTTATTTGGTATGCTATAAGGGAAAAAGCTTTTAATGGTGTCTATTTTTGTATTTTTACTAGGAGGCGCAACAAGAATTAGCTTGTCAAGGTTGATGTCAATTTCTGGGACCATTAAAAGCCACAATATGCATCCAAGAGAGTGGGCTACTACGATATTGGGCTTAAACTCTTCGATTACCTCTTTGGTTTGCTTTATCCATCTATTTTTGCTTGGAAAATGTGGATTATCAAGTAAAGGAAAAGATACAGCGCCGTAATTTGATGCCAATTGTCCTGCAAGCCATGCTTGCCAATGCGGATAATCGCTTCCGCCCCATCCGTGAAGTATCAAAATTCTATCCATTGACATATTTTCTTACTTCTCGGTTTATTTTAATCGTATCTTCTACGCCGCTTGGCTTTATATGATCAAATTTCTTGTAAGCATCTAGTACAATTTCGCTTATGCCGACAAATGAACACCTACCTATTTTATATTTTTCTATTGCCTCTTCATTTGCGGCATTGATCACAACACCAAGATGAGGTTTAGCTAGAACTTCATCCTTGATCTGCCAAATTGGATAACGTACTGTATCTATCGGCAAAAATTCAATTGCGCCCATATTTAAAAGATCAATAGGTTTTAGTATCTCATCATTAACTTCACCAAGAAGTGCAAATGCAATTGGGAGTTTCATATCAACATCAGCAAAATGAGCTGTCGTTGAACCGTCAGCAAATTCTACAAGCGCGTGTACGATAGATTTTTTTTCCAATACGGCATCGATATTTATCGTATCAAAAAGCCATGCAGCTTCCAGTAGTTCAAATAGTTTATTTGTCATTGTAGCGCTATCTATGGTTATTTTATCTCCCATAGACCAATTTGGATGGTTTAGCGCATCTTTAAGTGAGGCATGTTTTATTTTATCAATATCCCAATCCCTAAAAGCTCCACCGCTTGCAGTGATATAAAGTTTATTGAATTTTTTATTTTGAGCCAAATACCACAATCCAAAATGCTCACTGTCAATCGGTGTTATTTTTGAAATATCTATCAAATGCCCAGCAACAACAAGTGATTCTTTATTCGCAAGCGCAACTTTTTTGCCAAGTTCTATAGAGCGAAGAGTGGGCATAAGACCAGCATACCCTACAAGCGCATTTACAACGGTTTTGCTTTCACACCGACCCAGCATATCAAGTATCTCTTCTTCACCACAAAAGATATTTTTATGATCTACTAAATGTTTTTTAGCGTTTTCTTTGATACCGACAAATTTTGGTTTATATAATCTTATCTGCTCATTTAAAATGGAGATATTATCCCCTGCGACCAAAGCTTCAATTTGTATATTGAAACGAGATGCAATTTGGAGTGTATTTACTCCAATAGAACCCGTTGACCCTAAAATTACAATCATTTATGAAGGCAAAGCGCGAAGGGCGATTACCATCATGACAACACCAAAAAGGTAACCGTCTATTCTGTCAAGTACACCGCCGTGTCCAGGTAAAACATTTCCGCTATCTTTGACACCGGCTTCTCTCTTTAAATAACTTTCAAAAAGATCTCCAAATACGGAAGCTATCGATATAGCTAGCGATACCATTATGGATTTTGATAAACTATAAGTATATAATCCTATGAGCGTACCGACAACTGTAGCGATGAGTACACCGCCAATAACACCTTCTAGCGTTTTATTTGGCGATGCGGATGAAAATTTTGTTCTGCCTATTGTTTTGCCGACAAAAAAAGCTCCGACATCAGTAAGCGCAACGGTAACCAAAAGCCAAAACATATGACTAATGCCATAGTCTTTATATAGTGTCAGAAAGAACATTACCCCGATTGTTGGGTATAAAAACGGCAAAAGTAGTCTTTTGTCAAAGTTATGAAAATATGCCAAGCTGGCGCCAAAGATAATTGCTATAAGGAAAAACATATCATCCGGACTAGGATAAAAATATGCAATAATCCATAAAAATAGAGCCCAAAAATAAGCAGAAGGGAATTCAACTTTATAGAGTTTCATTGCTTCATAAAATGCAAACATATAAATAATGCCTAAAAATAACCACATAACAAAAAGATTATCAATAAACCCAATCAAAGCAACAAGCCCTAAAAGAGCAAGTCCAGTCATCCATCTTTCTTGATAATCGGTAAAAAGTCGTTTCATTCTTTAAAAATCCTATACAATATATTCTATAATTATATCATATATAGCGTTAAGTTCTTATCTCAATGCCTTCTTTTCTTGCAGCAATGGATTCATAATTCGTATAAAAGACATTTGCATCTTCGCTTGGTTTTACAAATTTCCTTTTTGTATAGTCAACTATATAATCCCCAGCATTTTTAGAAGAGTATTCAACGCAAAGGTGCGCCGCATTTTGTATGATGGTATGAGGAATATTTTGCTTATCTGTTTTGATGATCACATGAGCAGATGAAATATCTCTTATGTGCATCCAAATATCGTTTGCTTTTGATATTTCAAGCAGTGTTTTGTTTTCATTTTTGTTGCGCCCTATATACACTTTGTATCCTTCTATCCATACGACATTGAGATTTTCATCAATACCTTTTGATTTTTTTTTTGATGATTTTTGCGGAATAAAAAAAGACAATTGCTCATACTCTTTCGCATTTTTTATTAGATTTATTGTTGTATCCAAAAAGTCAAGTTTTTCATTGATATTTTCTTTTTGTATATGTATATGCAATGATTTTCTTTTGGCTTTTTTAGCTTTGTCGAAAAAATAATTACCCATTTTATTTATAGTTGTATTTTTTGGCAACGGTATAGAGATCGGATTGCTTTCAAAATCAAAAGTATCAAATTTAAAGCTATATGGAACCATTTTGTGTAAATTTGACAAAACGATAGTTCCATATAGATTATTTTGCCGGTAGTCGTTTTCTAGTTCTTTAATTTTTGGCATAGATTCCAATATATTTTTTAGACTTTTTTGTTTGGCTAGCATAGAGACAAGCAGTTTGTGTTTGATGTTGTCTATTTTGGATTTTTCTAATTTAGCATAATTTTGGGTTAGAATACTTTCTATATCTATATTGGATGAGTCGATTTTTTGCACTCTTGGAATAAGCGGCATCAGCTTGACATTGGGTCTTACTACTCTAAAAGATTTTGAGCTGTCGATATGTCTAAGGGCTTCTATGATGGTTTCATCTTCGTTCAGTATGATTATATTTGTAAATTTGCCCGTAAATTCAAATTGCAGATAAAATGTTTGTGTTTTATATCTATTTTTGGACTCCAGTGCAAATCTAAGAACTCTATCATTTGATACTATATCAATACTTATAATTTTGCTGTTTGTTACAAGCTGTTCTAAGAGATTGTCAAAAGGCGCATTGTAATTTTGTAAAAATGTTCTTTGCTTCGTTTTATAAACAGCGCTATTTCCACGGCTCATAACAAATTCATATTCAAAATCTTTATCAAATCTTAGTATTATGGTATTGTCATCTATTCTTTTTGCTTTATAAATATTAGTAAAAGATTTTAGATGAGATTGTAGGGCAAGCAACTCGCTGTAATTCACTTATACTCCTTGTATGGGCGGTATTTTACCGTATTTTTGGTATAATCTCACAATTTTATAATTAGGAACATAATATATGGGACAAACCATTACAGAAAAGATATTTTCAGCTCATGCCAAGAAAGAGGTAAAGGCTGGTGAGATTGTAAGAGTTGATATAGACATGATTATAGGGAATGATATAACGACACCTATTTCTATACGGGCATTCGAAGAGAGCGGAGCAACAAAATTGGCTCGTCCTGATAACTTTTGTATAGTCATGGATCACTATATCCCCGCCAAAGATATTGCATCCGCAAATCAAGCAAAGATCAGCAGGAATTTTGCGTACAAGCATGATCTTAAAAACTTTTTTGATGAAAAAGATATGGGGATAGAACATGCGCTTTTGCCTGAGAAAGGTCTTGTAATCTCAGGAGATGTCATAATCGGAGCAGATAGTCATACTTGTACTCATGGAGCGCTTGGCGCATTTAGTACAGGAATGGGAAGCACGGATTTGGCATTCGGAATGATCACGGGAGGAAACTGGTTTAAAGTTCCTGAATCCATCAAAGTAGAGCTTACGGGAAAACCGGGTAAGCACATTTACGGCAAAGACATAATCTTGGAGCTTATAAGACGTATAGGAGTTGACGGAGCCTTATATAAAGCTCTTGAGTTTGTAGGTGACGGTGTAGCGTATCTTAGTATGGATGACAGATTTTCTATATGCAATATGGCCATCGAAGCAGGAGCAAAAAGCGGAATTATCGCAGTTGATGATGTAACTATGGCTTATCTTGAAGAAAGACGCGCTGCAAACGGTAAATTAAGGGATGAGCCAAAAATATACCATTCAGATGAAGACGCCATATACTGTGAAGTTATTAAAATAGAGCTTGATAAGCTTTCACCTGTTGTTGCTTATCCGTTTTTGCCGTCAAACGGTAAAAGTATAGAACAAGCAGTTGCAGATGATCTTAAAATAGATCAAGTTATGATAGGAAGCTGTACGAACGGAAGATTAGAAGATCTTAGAATTGCAGCAGCTATTATGAAAGGCAAAAGAGTTGCAAGGCATACAAGAATGATAGTAACGCCTGCTACACAAAAGATTTTTATGCAGGCCGAGAAAGAGGGACTTATAGATATACTTATAGAAGCAGGAGCTGTCGTGAGCAATCCAACATGTGGGGCATGTTTGGGCGGATATATGGGTATATTAGGAGACGGCGAGAGATGTGTAGCCACGACAAACCGTAACTTTGTAGGCAGAATGGGCGCAAGAACCAGCGAGATCTATCTAGCAAACTCTGCTGTTGCAGCAGCAAGCGCAATCGCAGGAAAAATCGTAGATCCAAGAGACATTAACTAATTATTGTTTTTCAATTTTAAAACTTGCCAATTTGGATACCGTCCATAATCCAAAGGCAGCAAATATGGCTATTAAAAATGCAGGAGCAATAGAAACCCCGCTTATTTTAGTAATAGTTGCCATAAGCGCGGGCGTACTTCCACCCACGACCCCAGCCGCGCTTCCAAGTATAACAGCCGTAAATGATGCTCTGTAATTATGATTGGGCACAGCATTTACCACTGTAGCAAAAATAGGCGCTTGAAAGGCGCATAAGAGTATCGTCATTATACTTATCGCAATTGTTGTTAGAATTATATTTCCTATAGACATTGTTATAAATAACGGTATAATTAATAAGGTAATTAAAATTGCGCTTAATTTTATAAGTTTGATCGAGCCTATTTTGTCTGCAATAATTGCCATAATTGGTATAAATATCACACCTAGAAATATAGAGTATGTATTTAGCGTAGATGCTGTTGATTTATCGATACCACCATAACTTTCAATCCACAAAGGAAGATATATAAAAAGAGTGTAGTAAAGCATCCATATAGCGCTTGCAAGAACTAAAAATACCCAAAAGATATTTTGATAATTTTTAAGAATCTCTACAATAGGAACTTTATTACTTTTTATAGGGGTATAACTATGTTCCAAAGAGCTTCTAAGAGCGAGTCCAACAATAGCCAAAACGATACTTGCCCAAAAAGGCACTCTCCATGCCCACTCTAATATCTCTTTTTCGCCATAATAATATAGTAATAATCCACAAAATCCTGATCCTATCGCCATACCAAGTTTTGCTCCCAAAGATACGAAAGAACCATATAGATTTTGTCTGTTTTGAGAGGCCTCTTCAACCAAGTAAACGATAGAACTTGCATATTCCCCACCAACTGAAAAGCCTTGAATCATTCGCAGAAGAACAAGGAGCAAGGGAGCAATTATTCCAGCTTGTGCAAATGTCGGCAAAAAACCTATCAAAAATGTAGGAAGCGCCATTAAGACAAGAGAGCTAAAAAGAGCATGTTTGCGACTTATTTTATCGCCCAAATGACCGAAAAAAATAGCTCCGACAGGACGCATTATCATGCCCGCTGCAAACGCTCCAAATGATCCTAAAATAGATAAAAAATGATTATCAGAAGGGAAAAATAGTGTTCCTATAGTAGCGGCTAAAAATCCAATGAGCGCAAAATCATAATACTCTATAACATTTCCTATAATTCCAGCTGCGACTATACGCCATTTTGTTTTATGTTTTAACATTTTTATCCATTTTTACGATAGCTTTTAATCATATTTTACCGAAATAACTTACTTGAAGCCAACAAGGCTATAATTTCACAATTAGATAAAGGTTGACAAAATGGCGCATTTTTTAGAAAAAATAGATGAAAACGATAGAATTGCCCTAAGAGATGAGCTTCTTGTTTTTGCCAATGTCGTTGGCGGTAAAAATGCTTTTTTGAAAATATTAGAAAGTATTCGCAGATCTTCGCCTCATCCATTGGTATCAAAAGATCCGATACTTAGATTTGTAGGCGGATATATCAAGTGGAATAAAAATGTCCATAAAAACAATCTTATGCTTTTGAGTATTCAGATGAATGCCAGAAACGATGAGAGTCAAAATCTGATGCCGCATAGTGATAACAAAAATTATAAAAATATCCACAATATGCTCAGATCTCTATCACCGCTTACTTTTGAGGTAGTATTAAACAGTGAGCCGCAAACAACAGTTTTTAGTTTTAAAATGTTTGATATTATTGATAGTGATATTACTTATATGAACAAAGTATTTGAGGTTATTTTCTTTTCTCCCATAAATATGGTAAAAAAACTCATTAATTTTGAAGATAAATCGGTTTAAAAATTATTAAACCCAAAATCTCCAAAACTCATATTTGCAAAATTTGGATCACTATGTCCATTTTGTACACTTATGCTTCTTAAGTTCATTATATCCATTTTAGGATCAATGCCTTGCGGACAAGCAAGTGTGCATTCACCGCAAAGTGTACAGTCCCAAACTCCGCTCGTTTGAATGGCATCTATTGCTTTTTTATTTTCATTTGACTGGAGTGTGTAGCGATAAACTTTCGTTAGTGCAAAAGGTCCTAAAAAGTCACTATTTACTGCCATCACAGGACAAGCCGAGTAGCAACTATCACACAATATGCAATCACTCTGGACAGTAACTTTGGAAGAATTTTCGAGTATGGCAATGCTGGACAAATGTGCATATGAAGTTTTTAGCGTTTTATGAGCTTTGGTTTTGTCAACTATCAAATCCCTCTCTACTTCATGGTAGGCTAAAGGCTCTATCACATCACCGTCACTTGGTTTATAGCTGCATGCAAGTTTTGCTTTTCCGTTTACAGATACGGCACAGCTTCCGCATACTCCAGAGCGACACACTCCATTAAAAGATAAAGACGGGTCTGTGGTGGTTTTTATTTTTATCAAATTTTCTAAAAGCGTAACTCCTTCAAAAAGGGGATAACTCATCTCTATGCTTTGAGGCTCTTTTCTTTTATCAAATCTTCTAATTGTTATATTCATTTGATATCCTTGAACTCTGCGCAAAGCACACCGTCCTCTTTCCAGAAGATACTATGGGCTTTAAATGTATCGTTGGTTTCTTTAAAATCTTCCCTAAAGTGAGCGCCTCTGCTCTCATTTCTATGCAATGCTCCAACTAGCAGCATTTCTGCAACTTCAAGAGTATTGCCAAACTCTATAAATTCAATCAAGTTTGTATTGTGCTCCAAACTTTTATCGCTTATGCCCATAAATGTAAACTCTTTTTGCATTTGTCGAAGTGCTACAAGAACCCCTTTTAATCCCATATCGTTTCTGATAACGCTGGCGTTGTGATAAAGGATTTTTCCCAAAAACTCTCTTTTTTCATAGAAATTTATCTGATTTGTAAAAGTATTGTAGACATCATTTATGAAAGCTCTATCTTTACTTAATTGGCTGTTTTCTTTAAGCTGGCTTTTTGATTTATATTCTGTTGCATTTTCTCCTGCAATAAGTCCCATAGAGATAATCTCAAGTAGTGAATTTCCGCCAAGGCGATTTGCTCCATGGATATGGGCATTGCTGCACTCTCCCACGGCAAAACACCCTTTAATCCCGCTTGCTTGAAGCTTTTGATCCACTTCGATGCCACCCATGGTATAATGTACTGCACTTTTGATAGGAATAAGGTCGTTTGCCATATCGAGATTTTCATGTATCTTGCAAAGTTTTATCTCTTGTGGGAGTAGATGAGCGAGCTTCTTGCCCCCAAGATGCCTAACATCTAAGAACACCTCTCTGCCTTCATTTATTTCTTTTACTACAGCGCGACTTACCTCGTCTCTTGAGAGCAGCTCATCCACAAATCGTTTCCCAAGACTGTTAACTAAATATCCACCTTCTCCTCTTGCTGCCTCGCTGATAAGGATAGAAGATTTTTTAAGAGCAGTTGGATGAAACTGCACAAATTCTAGATCGCTTGCTACTCCTCCAGCCCTTATGACAGCAGCAATTCCATCACCACTGCTTCCAAAACCGTTTGTTGTAAATCCATGGTATACACCGCTATACCCACCGGTTGCGATAATGACACTTTTGGCTCTTATCTCTACTACTTCACCCATCACGGTATCCAAAAAAGTTGCCCCGTTGACCTCTTTACCCTCCTCGTCAACGATGAGATTAAGTAGATAGTGATTTGCTTTAAACAAGATGTCATTTTTTAAACACTCATCGTGCAAAGTTTGTAGTATCTTTAGCCCCGTGTAATCCTCAGCATAATATGTACGCTTGTTTGCCCCGCCACCCATAAATCTATTTGCGAAGTTTCCATTATCGTCAAGACTAAATGGCACTCCAAGCGACAACAGCCAGTCAAGTGCAGCGCTAGATTTTTCGCACATCGTTTTTATCATAGTCTCCGAGCCTATACCTCTTGAAGCTTTTAATGTATCTTCTATATGAGCTTGTACATCACTGCCCTTTGAAGCATTAAATCCGCCTTGAGCCATGCAGGTATTTGCATTTGTCGGCAGCGTTTTGGTTGCAATTATCACACTGCATCCAAGTTCTTTGGCTCTTAATGCTGCACTTAATCCCGCTCCACCACTTCCGATTATCAAAACATCCGTTATCAATCTTTTCCCTTATTAATTTTTTTGCATATTTCATTGCTCGCCGCTAAATGAAATATTGACTGCTTTTAAGGATGCTCGGATGACACTATTTTTAAATGTCTGAAATTTTCCCAGCAATTTCTAAAGCTTTTACTTTCGCATACTCAACCTCTCCAAATACAAGAGACACTGCCATTCTTCTCCCAATATGTGATTCCGGCTTGCCAAAAACTCTCACGAAGCTATCCTTACTAAATGCATCATTTGGAACATCGATCACTGGATGTAGACTTTCTTTTTTGGCTTTATATGCCCCGCTTGCACCACTTCCGTAAAATGTAAAATCCAAAGGTAATCCAAGTACAGCTCGCACATGAAGCGCAAACTCACTTTGTGATTGGGTGATGAGCGTAACCATACCTGTATCATGTGGACGAGGAGATAATTCTGAAAAATATACTTCATCTCCAAGAACAAAAAACTCAACGCCAAATATTCCTCGCCCACCTAGTCCATCTGTGACGGCTTTGGCGATTGTCTTGGCTTTTGCAAGCGCTATATCACTCATTGCCATAGGCTGCCAAGATAGTATATAGTCGCCGTCTTTTTGTACATGACCTATCGGCTCGCAAAATACGGTTTCATTTTCTGTTCTGGCAGTTAGCAGTGTGATCTCGTAGTCAAACTTTATGAACTCTTCGACGATCAGTTCACTTGCATCACCTCTTGCCTCTTTTGCTATCTCCCATGAACGCTCAATGTCATCAGCCGTTTTGGCTATACTTTGACCGTGACCTGAACTGCTCATAACAGGCTTGATAACACATGGAAACCCAAGTCGCTCTCCAGCCTCTCTCAAGCCTTCCAGTGTTGTTACAAACTCGTATTTGCTTGTTTTTAGCTTCAAAGTTTCACCGGCATATACTCTTATATTTTTTCTATTCATAGTTTTGTTTACAGCCTCAGCATTTGGTATAACATGAAAACCTAGTTTTTCAGCTTCAAAAAGAGCCTCAATACTGATAGCTTCAACCTCAGGCAATATGTAAGTTGGTTTTTCTTTTTCGATTATTTCAAGAAGCGCATCTTTGTTTTTCATATCAACCGCATAACTTCTATTTGCTACCAAGTGAGCAGGAGCATTTTCATACTTGTCAATTGCTACTACTTCAACTCCGAGTCTTTGCGCTTCTATGGCAACTTCTTTGCCAAGTTCGCCGCTTCCAAGTAACATTATTTTGATAGAATTTGATTGTAATGGTGTGGTAAATTGCATATTTTCTCACTTTAGATTTTATGTTAAGATTTTAGCAAAAGTTGTATTAGTTTATAGTTTGAATTGGCGTAAGAAATATATATTTAAGAGCATCTAGATGCGAGAGCCCACTGCTGAAGTGAACATAGCGTTAGCGTAGGCAAGATGGGCTTTGCCCATATGCCGTATTGTTAAAACAATATTAGAGTCTTGACTCGTATCTTCTAAGAGTATATATCTTTTTAAGAATTTTCTTTCTTGTAGCGATCTTCTCTTTTTTTCTTTTTTCAGTTTCAGTTTCATGATACTGTCTAGCTCTTGCTTCAGTAACGATTAGGTTACGGTCACATTGTCTTTTGAATTTTCTGTAAGCGTCATCAAAAGAATCTCTTGAGTTTACAACTATTCCTGGCATAAAAAATCACCCCCCTTCTTTTATAATTTTCTTCTTGTTTCAAAGCAAAGCTTCTTGTGCAATTTGTCATTGCGAGGCGACTTGTCGCCGTGACAATCTATAATATATAGACTGCTTCGTTACTCGCAGAGACAGTAATAATTTTTGGATTGTACCAAAATAAGTTTAGAGTTAGTTTATTGTCATTTATCATCAAGAGGATAGTAAATCTGCTATAATTCCTTATAGACCTACTTAAAGGTAAGTATAATGCAAAAAGTATTTTATGAATGCGCAAGTTTGGATAAACGATGTTATGATGAGTATGGCTTGAATGAAGATATACTTATGGAGCATGCCGCTATGGGAATGGAGAGTTATATCAGGAGTAACTTCCCTCTAAGCAGCTCTATCTTGATAGCATCAGGAAGTGGCAATAACGGTGCAGACGGCATAGCGTTGGCACGATTGCTTGCCGGCGATTATGATGTGAGGCTATATTTGCATAGCGAACCAGTATCTGATATGGCAAAGTTGCAGCTTAAAAGAGCAGAGACTGTTGGGATCGAAGTTGTAAAAGAGCTTCAAGATGCCGATGTGATAGTTGATGCCGTATTTGGATCCGGATTAAAAAGAGAATTTGATGCCAATACCATAGCTCTTGTAAATAGACTAAATAGCCTTAGTGGTGTAAAAATAGCTTGTGATATACCAACAGGAATTGATACAAAAGGCAATATTCAAAATGTAGTCTTTAAGGTCGATATAACATTTGCTATGGGAGCTCTTAAAAAAAGTTACTTTTTGGATGGTGTTAAGGACTTTATAGGAACAATCATAGTTGTTACTCTTGGCGTTAGCCGAAAGCTCTATGATGGTGAAACGACAATATGTGTTCTAGAAGAGAGCGATATGGTGCTACCGTCACGAAAAGCGCAAAGTACCCATAAAGGAACATTTGGACATGTTGCCTTGCTGTGTGGGGAAAAAGAAGGCGCCGCCGTGATATCTGCAAAAGCATCTATGAGATTTGGAGTAGGGTTGGCAACCCTTGTGATACAAGACAAAGTATATACTCCATATTATCTCATGCAAAGTACCTCGTTACCTATAAATACAACTGCAATTGCAGTAGGCATGGGACTTGGTACTTTTTTCGAAGAGAGTTTTTTAGATAAACATGTAGTATCAAATTTGCTTCCAATAGTAATGGACGCCGATGCTTTGTATTCTAAGAAACTTTCGAGCATACTGTCTCAGGCAAGAAAAATTGTTGTAACCCCACATCCAAAAGAGTTTATATCTATGTGGAGAATATTAAGCGGTGAAAATATAACTATAGACGAGCTTCAAGAAAATAGATTTGAATATGTCAAAAAATTTAGCTTGAAATTTCCAAATGTAGTACTTTTGCTAAAAGGCGCAAATACTATCATCTCTTATAAAGATGAAATATATATAAATCCTCTCGGCTCGTCAAGGCTCAGCAAGGGAGGAAGCGGGGATGTGCTTAGCGGACTCATAGCCTCGCTTCTAGCACAAGGATATGAAGCGCTCGATGCCGCTATAAACGGATCGCTCGCTCTTGCTATAGCTTCTCAAAACTTTCGTGGCTCAAGTTATGCTATGCTACCGACTGATCTGATAGACGAGGTAGGAAAGTTGGAGGATTTCATTATTTAATTTTTGTCATAAAAAGTAACAAAAGAAAATCGTCATCGTAAGCAAATCGCGACGCACTACTTCTGCGACTTCGCTTGAATCCGTGCTGCTTCCAAGGAGGCATACGACGACATATTTATTTATAAATTTTTGCTACAATTCGCGTATGAAAAACATAGCAGTTCTTTTTAGCGGCGACGGTACAAATTTTGAGTATCTTATAAAAAATCTTGATAAAGACAAAGTGTGCATAAAGCAAGCTATTTGTAACAATCCAAATGCAAAAGGCATAGATATAGCTAAAGCCAATAGTATTAATTTGGAGATTATTGACTCTTCTATATTTCAAACACGAGAAGAGTTTGATGAGGTTTTAGCGCAAACTATAAAAAAGGCAGATGTTGATCTGGTAGTATTAGCCGGATTTATGAGGATCTTGACCGCTGTTTTTACAAAAAATATCAAAGCTATAAACCTGCATCCATCTTTACTCCCGCGCCATAAAGGGACAAATGCGATAGCAAAAAGCTTTCATGATGAGTTTCTTGAGGGCGGAGTGAGTGTGCATTATGTAAATGATGAGCTTGACGGCGGAGAGATAATCTTGCAAAAGAGTATTTCTAAAGATGGTTTAAGTTTTGGTGAGTATTATGAAGAGATAAAAAAACAAGAAAAAAAAGCTCTCTTGGATGCCATTTTGGTAGCTTTGAGTTAAATGGAGAAATTATGGATATACTAAAAATAGGAAAATATGAACTAAATAGCCGCCTAATCGTAGGAAGCGGAAAATATGATAGTTTTCAAACCACTCTTGATGCGACGCTTGCAAGCGGAAGCGAACTTATCACGGTTGCTGTTAGAAGGGTAAATATCACAAATCCAGCAGAAGAAAATCTAATGACATATTTCAAAGATACAAATGTCAAATTTTTGCCTAATTCGGCAGGCTGCACAACAGCTGAAGATGCTATTACGCTGTTTCGCCTAACTAGAGAAGCGACGGGTATCGATCTCATTAAACTTGAAGTTATCGGCGACACTGCAAAAACGCTATACCCAGATGTTATTGAAACTATAAAAGCGTGTGAGGTTTTAAGCAAGGATGGATTTACTATCATGGCTTATACCAGTGATGATCCTATTATGGCAAAAAGACTTGAAGATGCAGGCGCGCATGCCGTGATGCCTTTAGCTTCGCCAATAGGCTCTGGGCTTGGCATCCAAAATAAATTCAATATACATTTTATCCGCGAAGCAGTAAAAGTGCCTGTCATTGTAGATGCCGGCATCGGATGCGCAAGTGATGCAAGTGTAGCTATGGAGCTAGGCGCCGATGGAGTTTTGACAAACACAGCAATAGCGCAGGCAAAAGATCCGATTTTGATGGCAACTGCTATGAAACACGCCGTAATCGCAGGGCGTATGAGTTATCTAGCAGGACGCATACCAAAAAGACCTTTTGCCACCGCCTCCTCCCCGGTAGATGGAATGATATTTTGATATTTTTGCCATATTGCTTCATATAGCACTATTTTGCTCAGTCGCTTACGATCAGTAAGCTCCTTTGCAAAAATATCACTCTCTAAAACAATCTAACAAAAATCTCTAGACTTCGTCATTCCTGCGAAGATGAAAAGCGTTAAGCAAAGTCAAACTGTTTTGACTTTGTAGGTTTGGAACCGAAGGCGATGTGCTTTTGCACCACCGAAGGAGAATCCGGTAAATATTAAAATTATTTTTTAAATAAATCTCATACAAACTTACGATAAGTCTTTTTTATTTTGTTGTTATAACACTTTTTCAATGTTATATTTTCGCTCATACAATGAACCCTCTTTCGTAAGTGTGCTTTGATACAGTGATATTTCTGGCAAGATGATACCAAGCTTTTTTTCTTTGTATGTTTTGAGGATTTCTTTATATGCTTTGTAGTTTTTTATAGCTTTTATGCGGCAAAGTGTGATGTGCGGTTTAAAGCGATAGATATCAAAGTCTAAGCTTCTAAATTCTCTAGCCTTGTCATAAAGCAGTTTTTCTTCGGCTTTGGCGAAAAATATCTTCGGAGGCCTGCCAAAATACCCAAGTTCCGCGATACACACTTCACTTTCCATGGGAGTAATGTTGCTTAGCTTATCAATGATAGGCTTTATTTCTTTCACTTCACCTAGGAAAACCCATGTGAGATGCAAGTGGTCCTCTTCAACCCATTTACCGTCAATGATGCCGCTAAAATCCTCTTTGATAGAAGCATAGTCATCTAAGATGATAGGAGAAGCGACGAAGAGTCTCATGTGGGATACCTTTTTTGTATTATAGCAAATATGCAAATTTAAATGTCTGAGCAGGATTGATATTTGGTATGCTATAATTTTAACAATTCAATAAAAGTGGCAAGATGGAAAAAAATATAATTTTGATAGGTTTCATGGGTGTAGGCAAGGGTACGATCGCAAGAGCGTATGCAAAAGCATATAATGTGTACAACATAGATACAGATAATCTGATAGAATCAAAAACAAATAAAGAAGTTAAAAAGATATTTGAACGATACGGTGAAGAGCGTTTTAGGGCGTTAGAGCAAGAAACTGCTAACTGGATAGAGGCAAATGTAAAAGGTACGCTTATTAGCTGTGGCGGCGGATTTTATAAAGTGAACAATATCAAACAATTAGGTACCGTGGTACTGCTAGACGCATCTTTTGAATGGATACACAATAGGCTTAAAACCGCTAAAAACTCTAAAGCCAAATTAGCAAAACGACCACTATTTCAAAAAGAAAAAGAGGCAAAAAGGCTATATAATGAAAGAGCAGAAATATATAGACAAGTAGCAGATGTTGTTATCAATGTAGAAAAATTAACTACTAAAGAGATTATAGAGCAGATCAAAAAGACAGCAGGCATTAAAAATAAAAAACAACAATAAGAAATTTTGCAGCTATTTGTTGTATTTTGTGATATCATTAGAAACATTTTAAAACAAAGGGGTTAAAAATGACAAAAAATGTAGGCAAGATCGATAAGATTATTAGGTTAGTGTTAGGTGTTGTTTTGATTGCATTTGCTCTTATGACTGGAAATGTACTCGGTTATATAGGTATCATACCTATAGTAACAGCGCTTATGGGCTTGTGTCCGCTTTATACGCTGCTTGGTAAAAGCAGTTGCGGCAGTGACGAGTGCACTAAATAAAATAAAGAGGCTTCTGCCCTCTTATTCTTTATAAAAATACTTCTTCAAGATTCATGTGTCCGGTTGTTTTATCCTAATTTGATATAATATTATCAATAATATTCCAAGAGAAAATATGCAAAGATTTGAAAATTATCTAAAATCACACCTACTTAAAGTATCGAGCTTTCATCCTTGTTATGAAGAAGCTTTGAGCGCTATGCTTGATGCAGGTGGCAAAAGATTTCGACCTGGGCTATTGCTTGAGATAGTTGAAGCCAATGAACCGCTTTTGTATAACTCAGCGCTTCCTGTCGCACTTGCGCTTGAAGCATTTCATACATATTCGCTTGTACATGACGATCTGCCTGCTATGGATAATGCAAGTTTAAGAAGAGGGAATGAGACACTGCATGTCAAATATGACGAAGCTACTGCCATACTTGTTGGAGATGCATTAAATACAGAAGCATTTTTACTCATAGCAAAAGCGCCGCTTAGAGATGATGTAAGGATAAAATTAGTAGAGATACTGGCAAATAACGGCGGAAGTGCGGGAATGGTGCTAGGACAAGCGATAGATTGTCATTTTGAAAATCAAAAACTCTCCATTGAGCAGATAGAGATACTTCATCAAAATAAAACAGCCAAACTCATAGCAGCAAGTTTGCAAATGGGGGCTGTCATTGCAGGACTGCCAAAAGATGCTGAACGCGCATTATATGATTTTGGACTTGATCTTGGGTTATTATTTCAAGTTCAAGATGACATAATTGATGTAACACAAAGTCAAGAAGTTGCCGGTAAAACTACAAATAATGATGAAAGTAAAAATAGTTTTGTGACAATCTTGGGATTGGATAAAAGTTTGCAATATGCAGATAATTTAGCTAAAAAATTAGAAGTCAAATTGGATAGCTTTGAAAACAATACAAAACAAGCTTTAAGCCGCGCGGTAGCTCACTACTTATGGCGACATAAATTAAAATAAAATTAAACAGAAGGAAAAAAATGCCAAATTCACAGGAAAATCAAATGCGAAAAAAGATGGCCAATACAATCAGATTTTTAGCTGCAGATATGGTTCAAAAAGCAAATAGCGGACACCCGGGTGCCCCCATGGGACTAGCAGATATTGCCGTAGTATTAAGTGAACATCTAAAACACAATCCAAAAAATCCTAGTTGGCTTAACAGAGATAGAGTAGTATTTTCCGGAGGACACGGTTCAGCTCTTATATATTCTTTGCTTCATTTATGGGGATATGACTTAAGCTTAGAGGATCTCAAAAGCTTTCGTCAACTAGACTCTAAAACCCCAGGGCATCCAGAATATGGACATACTGACGGTGTTGAGATAACAACAGGACCATTGGGGCAGGGAATAGCAAACGCTGTCGGTTTCGCAATGGCAGAGGCATATACCGCAAATCAGGTAAATTCTGAAACTTGCGCTCTCCTTGATCATAAAGTGTATTGTTTATGCGGCGATGGTGATCTTCAAGAAGGCATTAGCTATGAGGCTTGTGCATTGGCAGGGCATTTAGGGTTAAAAGATCTGATCTTAATATATGATAGCAACTCTATAACCATAGAAGGCGATACAAGCATAGCTTGGAGCGAGGATGTGGGCGCTAGATTTGAAGCTCAAAATTGGAATGTGATAAAGATCAACGGCCACTGCTACAATGAAATAGATCAAGCTATCAATGAAGCAAAAAAAGCCACAAAAAGACCTACTATCATTATAGCAAATACCATAATTGGGCGTGGGGCAGAGGGGCTTGAGGGAAGTCATGAAACACATGGGGCTCCTTTGGGCGAGGTTTGTATCGAAGAGTCAAAAACAAAAGCAGGTTTTAAAGCAGACGATAAGTTTTGTATCCCTGAAGATGTGCTTATTAGATTTAGATGCGCTGTTGATAAAGGAGAAGTTTATGAAAAAGAATGGATTCATCGTCAAAAAGAAGCCCCATTAATAGAACAGAATGAAGCGTTAAGCCGCCTTTTAAATCCTGATCTAAATTCAATAAATTTCCCTGATTTTAGTAATGAAAAAGAGGTTGCGACAAGAGATAGTAACGGGAAAATACTAAATGCTATAGCAACCGCAATTCCTTCATTTATTGGTGGTTCGGCTGACCTTGCTCCATCAAATAAAACAGAATTGAAAAATATGGGCGACTTCCCAAAAGGAAAAAATATTCATTTTGGAATCCGTGAGCACTCAATGGCCGCCATTACAAATGCAATGGCATTGTACGGCACCGTTATCCCTTTTAATGCGACATTCTTTGTATTTAGTGATTATCTAAAGCCAAGCGCTAGGATAGCAGCTCTAAGCGGTATACAAAACTTCTTTATATGGACGCATGACAGTATAGGTGTTGGCGAAGATGGACCAACACATGAGCCGATAGAGCAGCTTAGCCAATTTAGGGCACTGCCAAATTTCTATGTTTGGAGGCCTGCTGATGCCTCTGAAAATGTTGAAGCTTGGAAAATTGCGCTTAGTATGCAAGCTCCTAGCGCATTTGTGCTTAGTCGTCAAAAATTAAAAACTTTAAAGCCGATACGTGATTTCGGCGACGTTAGCAACGGCGCTTATCTCCTTAAAAAAAGAGAAGGGGCCACTCTGACACTTATGAGTAGCGGAAGCGAGCTTATGAGCGCATTACAGGCTGCTTGTCATTTGGAGATGATAGGCATAAAAGCCAATGTTGTCTCAACTCCGTGTTTAGACCTTTTTAATGAGCAAAGCAGCGAATATAAAAAAGCCGTAATTGACCCAAATACAAAAGTATTGGCAGTTGAAGCAAGCAGCGCTGTTGAATATTACCGATATGCAGACGATGTACTTTGCATGGAAAGTTTCGGCGCTTCAGCTCCTGCTGAATTGTTATTTGAAAAATTTGGATTTACAATTCCAAATATTATGAAAAGAGCCTGCGCTCTTTTGGGCACTGAGTATAAAGAAGTTGCGATAGAAGCTTGTAAAGCATAGTATTTGTTATCGCGAGAAGTCTTTAGACTTCGTGGCGATCCACGATCTTTATAGATTGCTTCATTTTATTCGCAATGACGAAGTCAAAAGACTATTTTAAAAGTCCCTTTACTTCATCTTTGCTAATCATTTCTTTTTCATATTTAACGATCGCTAAATACTCTGTTTCGTTTATATAAACTTCGACTATCGCTTCATTTTCTTGCAATTTCATAATATCATCTCTTTTATACTCATCAAGTGACAGATAGAGATTTGCTCTTGCATTTGGATTATTCATTTTTAGTATCCATAGAAACCATAATACACAAAGCAGTACAACAAAAATAGCAAGGGTAGCTCTGTCGTAATGATTAATTATATAACCCGCTATTAGCCCGCCTAAAAATATACCGATATATGCAAATGTATTTGCAACACCGAGAGCTGCTCCCTTTTGGTGAACTCTGGCAAATTTAGAGACAAAACTTTGAAGCAGTGGCTCAAACATATTAAAGCCGATAAAAAACAAAATAACGCCAACTATAAATATAAGTGGGGTATGGCTAAAACCCATGGCTAAAAAAGCAAGAAGTATAAAAAGGATTGAAATCATAAATATCTGTTTACCTTTGCCGTATTTTTCACCAAATACAGCAGCCGGTCCCATAGCAACTATTCCAAGCACCATAGCCGGAAGGTAAACTTTCCAAAGCTCGGCTTTACTCCACCCAAATCCGCCGTGATTCGCGTCAACCGTCATAACAAGAGGGATGATAAAAAATGCCATGGTCATAATGGATGAGTGAAACAAAAATGTAATATACATGCTATTTAGCGCTTTATCACTAAACACATCTTTAAATTTTGATTCTACTTCGCTGTAGGTATGAATGATACTTGGCGGATTTGGAACTTTTGCAAAAAGTACAAAAATGCTCAAAATTCCTAAAATCGCTGTAAGCCAAAATAGTTTATCTATGCCATAATTTCCGCCGATCAATGGAGCAAGCACCATAGCAACGGCAAAGCTAAGCGCAATCGTGCCTCCCATGATGGTCATCGCATGAGCTCTTTGCTCTTCTTTTACAAGATCGCTTATCATAGCGCTTACAACTGCGCCTACAGCTCCGGCACCTTGGATAAATCTACCGATCATAAGCATATAAATGCTATCGCTAAGCGCGCATATAATTGAACCTATTATAAATATAACCGTACCAATCAAAAGTGTTTTTTTCCGTCCAAACTTATCGCTCAGCGTTCCAAAAGGGACTTGAAAAATGGCTTGCGTGAGAGCATATCCCCCGACAACGATACCGGCTAAAAATGGCGTACCGCCTTTTAGCTCAAGCGCATATACTGAGAGAACCGGAAGAACTATAAAAAGTCCAAAAAACCTAAGACCTATAATTGTACTAAGTGGAAATATTTGTTTAAACATTTTGGTAACCTAAATTAGATAAAATTTGTCGTAATTATATAAACAAAATATTAAGATAGGTTAAAAATGCAAATAGTATTAGCTACATCAAATAAAGGAAAAGTGAAAGAGATATCAGAGTTTTTCGGTGAGTTCGTGATTCCATACACTGATATAATAGACGCTTTTGATATAGAGGAACATGGGGATACATTTGGGGCAAATGCGCTTATAAAAGCTAAAGCCGTATATGAAAAATTGCCAAAAAATAGTATAGTTATAGCCGATGATAGCGGTATTAGTGTGCCAATGCTAGGCGGAGAACCTGGGATTTATAGTGCCAGATATGCCGGAGTTTATGCAAGCGATAAAGATAATCTAAATAAATTAATAAGCGAACTAAAAAAAGCGGACGTCAAAAAAACATCTGCTTTTTATACGGCTGCGATTGCTCTTGTTTGTTTGGAGGGTGAGTTTGTGGTGCACGGCTGGATGCATGGAGATGTAATTGATGAGACAAGGGGCAATGGTGGCTTTGGGTATGATCCTATGTTTATCCCTGAAGGATATGAGCAGACACTCGGCGAACTTCCAAAAGATATAAAGAGTGATTTTTCGCACCGAACTAAAGCACTAAAGCAAATGATGCCGATAATAGAGATGATAAAAAGAGGAAGAATATAATGAAAGATAAATTTTTAAGCGATATTCAAAAAATATATAATGAACTAACATCAAGACACGAGAGATTAAATAGCTACTTCAAGCTTCTGCATGAAAGTCATGATGAAGCGCAAAAGTTAGTAGATGATTTTTTAGAATTTGTGGGACTAGAAAAAAGCAGTGACAGTACCATGGCGGCAATTAGTAGAATCGTAAATCTAAAAGAGGATTTTTTAGAGCAAGTTCTTGTGAGAGAGGGATGCGAAAGTGATGAAATAATCACTAAAAAAGAGCTAGCATATAGCTGGGTAAGCGATTTTTATACCGAGTATCATAAAAGTTTGCTTGACTGGATAGAGAAAAAGCAGTTTTTAACACCGTTTTATAGAACTATTCTTCTTGGTGTCCACGAGATTGGACTTAGTCTTAATGATGCTCAAAGTAGATGGACAAATCACATTATTCACACTATCAATGCAAGCTTATTTAAAAAATTTGACGGAGATGAAAGAAAAGTTTTAGAGTACCTTCATGAGTTTAGCCTGTTTGATAAAGATACATTCGGTATCGCAGGGGATAGAAGTTATTCCGCGCTCAAAGAAAATGATGACGGAACCCATAGTTCGCATAGTTACAGTGAGATTTTTAAAACAGATATTGAAAATACTTCTAGAGAACTTAATAAATTAATTCTAAAACTCTCAAGCTTAAGTGATGAGGTATATAATCAAAAACAAGAGTGGATAAGATATTTTACTACGATAAACGATGCTTTTTGTGAAAAAGAGATTAAAAATCTTTTGTCAAAGTGGCAAGAGGTCGATAAAGCTTGGATGAGCATCACTACCCCTATCCAAGTAGGGCATCCTCTTGAGTATTATGAAGATCATTTTAGAAAAGCAGTGGCTTTGGAGTGGGATGCAAGGATAATAAATCCAAAATTGCAAACAAGCTCACACACAAGAGAAAATATAAAAGGATTTACAGCCGAACTTGCCAAGGAAATAGGAGGAAGCGCAGCTCAAATTGCCGATAATAATATCCTACAAGTAGATAAGACACAACTTTATATCGGTCAGCCGATGCTTTATTATGCGGCAGAGCTTAATGGATTGTTTTCAGCTCAAGTTGTTCCAAATGATAAAATGGTTTCAGACAAATACGGGCATAAGATATTTGCATACAGCGATTTTGTTTTGGCTTCAAAACTCGCAAAACCGACCATGTTGCTAAGTGTGGAGATGATGGGAGAAGATTTTGTTAGAAAAAGTAGAGATTTTGCCAAGAACTCTTCGTCTCTTTGGCATGAAATTTATGACATTTCAACTATCGGACATGAATTTGGTCATATTTTGTGGTTAGAGAGCGATACTGAAGGAGCTATGAATAAAAGCGGACAATTTAAAAATATAGAAGAGTTTAAGGCAACCGCCGGCGGACTTATGGCATTTTTTCATAATGAAAAAGAGGACTTAAAAGAGCATATCATAGATGATGTTGTTGCAAGAAGTATAGGGCTTATGGCATGGAGAGAAGTCGGTGAAGTTTTGCCGTATTATTGTGAGGGGCTTATACATTTAGATATTTTATTTAGTTCAAAAATAATTACTTTTGATAAAAGAATATTTATAGATTATAGTAGATATGAAGATATGAAAAAAGCTTACAAGGAGTGTTATAAAAATTTAGCAACTCATTATGTGCAAAAGAGAGATGCAAGTGAGTTTTTATCACTATATGCCATTAAAGAGAGCAGCGTTTATTTGCCGAAAAATAAAGAGATAAAAGAATTTGTAGAGTATTATTATGCTAGATATAAGCTTATTGGTCAACAAAGTATCGTTTTGGGATAAGGAGATATTTTGACACATTTTGCAATTAGCTTGCCGCCAATCATAAAAACCATTTCAGATGAGTTTATCGGATTAGGCTATAGATGCGTATTGGTTGGCGGATGTGTGAGGGATATTTTTTTAGATTTGCCTATTAAAGATTATGATGTAGAAGTGTTCGGCATAGAAAATATCGAAAATTTAGAGAAAATTTTATGCAAGTTCGGTAAGGTTAATATAGTCGGTAAAAGCTTTGGAGTTTTGAAATTTAAATACAAAGGCGATGAGTATGATTTTTCGCTACCAAGATGTGAAGAAAAAATAGGAGTTGGACACAAAGGCTTTAGTATAGTTTGTGACGGCAGTTTGGATTTTACAGATGCGGCAAGAAGAAGAGATTTTACGATAAATGCTATAGGTTACGATATAGCGAATAATAAGCTCTTAGACCCATTTGGAGGTCTTGATGACATAGAGCGCAAAAAGCTCAAAGCCGTTGATAAAGCCACTTTTATAGAGGATCCTTTAAGGGTATATAGAGCAGCCGGGTTTTGCGCAAGATTTGGGTTTGGTATAGACGATGATACGCTTACGCTCTGTAGCCAGATGGCAAAAAAAGATGAATTCATAGTGCTTCCCAAAGAGAGGATTTTTGGAGAATTTAAGAAAATACTACTTAAATCACCTAAGCCATCGGTTGGATTTGAGCTTTTAAAACAAATAGGCGTTATAGAATATTTCTGCGAGCTTTATAGCATTATAGGTATCCCTCAAAATCCTGCTTATCATTCTGAAGGCGATGTTTGGATTCATACTATGATGGTGATCGATGAGATGGCGAAACTTAAAAGCGGAGATGAAAAACAGGACCTTAAACTTATGTTTGCAGCGCTTTGTCATGATTTTGGCAAGGCAACGCACACTCAAATTGATGGCGACATAATAAGAGCAATAGGACATGAGAAAGCCGGTGTAGAATCGGCTAAAGATTTTTTATACAGATTGACAAATGAGCATGATTTTGTTAGATCGGTTTTGCCTTTAGTTGAGTATCATCTAGTACCGTCTATGTACTTTAGGAACAAAGCTAAAGATAAGACAATAAGAATTTTATCGACAAAAGTCAACATAGAAGAACTTTTGATTTTAGCAAGAGCCGATTTTCTTGGTCGCACAACACATGAAGCAATGAGCGGCGTGTATGAAGCCGGGAATTGGATGGAGAAAAAAGCTAAAGAATTAGGTGTATTTTCGTCGCCGCCAAAGTGTTTTTTGCAAGGCAGGGATTTGATAGATTTTGGACTTGAGCCGTCAAAATATTTTGGAGAAATTTTAGATAAGATTTATGAAAAACAGCTAAGTGGAGAGATAAAATCAAAAGAAGATGCTTTTCTTTGCTTGTCTAAAATAATCAACCTGTAAACACTTTTTGTGTATAATAATCTGTTTTACCAATGTTTTAAGGAATTAAATGTTACTTTTTACTCCAGGACCTACACCAGTACCTGAATCTGTCAGACAAGCTATGGCTACGCCAACCATTCATCATAGAACACCTGAATTTGAAGCTATTTTCGCCCAAGCAAGAGAAAAAATGATGGATATGTTCAAAATGGATGAGTGTCTATTTTTGGCAAGCAGTGGAACAGGAGCCATGCAGGCATGCATGGTTAATCTGTGCAACAAAAAAGCATTGACAATTAATTCCGGAAAATTCGGAGAGAGATTCGGCAAGATAGCTGACGCTCTTAACTTGCCAAAAGTTGAATTGAAATACGATTGGAATACCCCCGTAAGTATCAAAGACGTTAAAAATGCATTGGACGAAAATAGTGATATAGATGTTATTTGCATTCAAGTTTGTGAAAGTGCAGGCGGACTTAGACACCCAGTCGAAGAGGTAGCCGCACTCTCTAAAAGCATAAATAAAGATATTATGGTTATAGCAGACGGTATTACGGCGGTGGGCGTTGAGCCGATCGATGTAACAAATATAGACGCACTCATTACCGGAAGCCAAAAAGCATTTATGCTTCCTCCTGGGCTTGCAATGATTGGGCTTTCAAGCGTGGCAGTAGCGAAAATCGGGAGTGGCAAAGATTATTACTTCAATCTTGCAACAGAACTTAAAAATCAACAAAAAAATACTACTGCTTGGACGGCGACAACTACTTTGATAGCTGGACTTAATGCCATATTTGAAGAGATCGAAAAAAGCGGGGGAAGCGAAAAGCTTTATGAGAATACGGCAAAAAGAGCACGCGCTACAATAGTCGCGCTTGAAGCTATCGGGCTAGAGATATATCCGTCAAATCCGGCACTCTCCATGAGTACGGTTATAGATAATGATGCAGAAAATATCAGAAAAATCTTGAAAAACAGTTATGATGTAAATATGGCAGGCGGACAAGATCACCTTAAAGGAAAGATATTTAGGATAAATCAAATGGGATTGATTCCTGTTTATGAAAGCGCTTGGGTTGTAAATGCCGTTGAGTTGGCACTTGACAGTCTGGGTAGGAGAGTGTTTGACGGCACTGCAAACAGAGTATTTAATGAAGTATATTACAAGGGTTAGTTTTGATATTTGAACACGAAATTCCTAGCGGCTCAAAGTTGTATTTCGGACAAAGCGCTAAAGTAAAAAGATATATAGAGTCTCAAACCGCAAATTTACTCTATATTGAAGGCTTTGAAGAGATAGTAACTCCTATATTTTCTTATCATCAGCATGATAGCCTTGAAGATCAAAATCCTCTTATAAGACTAAATGATTCAAATAATCATACTGTAACTCTGAGAGCAGATTCAACACCTGATGTTGTAAGAATCGCCACAAAAAGGTTAAAGCGAAGTATGGAATCTAAAAAATGGTTCTATATTCAGCCTGTATATCTGTATCCTACAAAAGAGCAGTACCAAATCGGCGGAGAGATAATCGAAGGAAGTTTCGGCGATTCTTTGGAAGTTACGCTAAAACTATTAAAGACATTAGAGATAAATCCTATTTTACAAATAGCAAATATACGCATTCCAAAACTATTGAGCCAAAAATACGGTATTTCATTGGATATCCTAAGATCTATGCAGATAGAAACTATCTTAAAATCAGAGTACAAATGGATAGAGAACTTAGTAACAATTTCAAGCAAAGATGATCTAAATGACCTTTCACACTATCCTGACGATATAAAAGAAGAGCTTGTTAAGATTAAAAAAGAAGTTGAAAGTTTAGAATATTTAAACCTAATAATATCTCCGCTATTTTATGCAAAAATGAGATATTATGACTCTTTGACATTTAAAATGTTTATAGGTAATGAGCTTTTAGCAATGGGCGGAGAGTATTCTATAGAAGATTTAAAAGCAGCAGGATTTGCAATATATTTAGATGAATGTATCAGATTAAAGTTAAGAAATAAAGAGGAGAAAAATTGAGTCAAGCACAAATAGTAGTAGGGCTTCAGTGGGGCGATGAAGGAAAGGGTAAGATTGTTGACCATATGGCTCAGCGTCAAGAGTATGTATGTAGATTTGCAGGCGGACATAATGCAGGACATACGATAGTAGTAGATGGCAAAAAATTCGCTCTTCATTTGGTACCTTCAGGTATTTTAAATCCGAATGCAAAAAATATAGTAGGAAACGGTGTAGTTCTTTCGCCAAAAGATTTTATCAAAGAGCTTACCCAATTTGATAATCTTGAAGGTAGACTTTTTGTTTCAGATAAAGCTCATCTTCTTTTGCCATATCATGCTGGGATCGATCAAGCCTTGGAAAGATTAAAAGGCAAAGGTGCTATAGGTACGACCGGAAAGGGTATTGGGCCGGCATATAGCGATAAAGTTGCAAGAGTAGGACATAGGATAGGCGAGCTTTTAGATACTGTGAAATTAGCAACAAAAATAGTTAATTATTTTGAACAAAATAGTGTTATTTTTGAAGCTTTAGATATAACAAAGCCGAATTTTGATGAATTGAAAAATGAACTAGACGGCTATAAGCAAGAGCTTTTGCCGTTTATTACAGATACTACGCAGATGATGTGGCAGATACTTAAAGAAGAGAAAAAAGTACTATTAGAGGGCGCTCAAGGCACAATGCTGGACATCGACCACGGCACATATCCTTACGTTACAAGTTCTACAACTATAAGCGCAGGAGCTTGCAGCGGGCTTGGGCTTAATCCAAAAGATATAGGCAAGGTTACAGGAATAGCAAAAGCATACTGCACAAGAGTAGGTAACGGACCTTTTCCAAGTGAAGATTTGGGTAATAACGGAAACAAAATACGCGAACGTGGTCATGAGTTTGGCACTACAACAGGAAGACCTAGAAGATGCGGCTGGTTTGATGCGGTAGCTGCAAGCCATGCCGTTAGACTAAACGGCGTAGACCAAATAGCTCTTATGAAACTTGATGTACTTGATGGCTTTGAAGAGGTTAAGGTTTGTGTCGCTTATGAAGTTGACGGCAAGAGAATTGATTATGTACCGTATGATCTTGAAGATGCAAAACCGGTATATAAAACATTTCAAGGTTGGCAAAAAAGCGAAGGTGTGAGAGAGTTTGACAAATTGCCTCAAAGTACGCAAGATTATATCGTTGCGCTTGAAGAGATGGTTGGCGCAAAGATAGGAATAATTTCAACAAGTCCAGATAGAGACGATACGATCATAAGATAAGGAGCAAAAATGAGACTAAAACCGAACCAAACTAGATATGTAGCGAGCAAGATAGGGATAGATCTAGCTAATGCGCCTTTTATAAGGCTTCCTAAGGGCAAAGAAGCAGTTGTAGAAGTTTGCAAAGAGATAATTGATGAAAATTTAAAAAAAGAATTTGCATTAGACCAAAAAGTTAAAGAAGTTATGCAGGATTATATGGAGCAGATAGAATTTCAAAGCGCAGATGAGAGACAGCTGTTTTTTATGATCAAAAAGAAGCTTGCTCCTGAATTTGGCGTGATTATGAACTATGATGACAGATACAACGACCTTGCTCACACAATTTTAGATGAGCTTTATGAAAACTATTTGGCAGAATATGATGTTAATGAAAATCAAATCAAAAATATTATATTTAAATCATTCAAATCATTCGCAGATGCTTACGAAGAGATAGATGATATAGTTTATAAAAAGATCAAAGCAATGAAAAAAGATGTGCTTCCCGGATCTGAGGATTACGAACTTTTATATGAGAGACTTTATCAAGAAGAGCTAATTAGAAGAGGAATGCTATAATGAAAAAAGTATCGATCTATTTAGAAAACGGGATTTTTTTGACCGCAAACAGTTTTGGAGCAAGCGGAACAAGCGTCGGTGAAATAGTTTTCAACACCTCAATGAGCGGCTATCAAGAAATTATCAGTGATCCAAGCTATGCAGGACAATTTGTAACATTTACTATGCCCGAGATCGGCAATGTAGGCTGCAATGAGCAGGATATGGAAAGCAAAGGGGCGTATTGCAGCGGCATAATAGTAAGAAATTATCAAGCAAGACCGTCAAACTTTAGAGGTCAAGAGACGTTAGATGAGATGCTGAAAAGATTTGGAATATTAGGAATATGTGATATAGATACTAGATATCTTACTAAAATCCTAAGAGCAGAGGGAGCTATGATGATGATAGCTTCTACGGACATTCACGATCGTGATGAATTGAAGCAATTGCTAAAAGCAGCCCCAAGAATCGAAGAGGTTAACTACATAGAGCAGGTAAGTACAAAAGAGTCTTATACGCATAATGCCGGTAAATATGATATTACAAATTTTGAATATTCAAAACCTTCCGTTACCAAGAAGGTTATAGCTCTTGATTTCGGTATAAAAAGAAATATTCTAAATGAATTAACAGGTGCAGGAATGGAGGTTGAAGTTGTTCCTAATTCTATGGGCGCAAAAGAGATCATAGATAGATATAACTCTAAAGAGATTGATGGAGTATTTTTATCAAATGGTCCAGGGGATCCGCTTATTTTAAAAGATGAACATGAAAAGATAAGAGAATTGCTAAAAGCAAAAATCCCAATGTTTGGCATTTGCTTGGGGCATCAGCTTCTTTCAATTGCGCACGGTTATGATACTTTTAAACTTAGATTTGGGCATCATGGAGGAAATCATCCTGTTAAGAATGTTGCAACGAACTCAGTTGAGATAACAGCGCAAAATCATAACTATAATGTACCTGAAAATATAACAGAAGTAGCTGCAATTACTCATATAAATCTATTCGACAATACGATAGAAGGGCTTAGATACAATAACACCCCGACCATGTCTGTTCAACATCACCCTGAGGCTAGCCCTGGACCACATGAAAGCAGTTATATTTTCAATGATTTTTTTAATATGATCTGTGAACAAAAATAAAAGGATAATAATGAAATTAGCAGTACTTTTTGGTGGATCGAGTTTTGAGCATGAGATAAGCATAGTAAGCGCTATAACTATGCAAAAAATTTTTAAAAAAACAGAGCTTATCAATATATTTGTCAGTGAAAAAAGAGAATTTTATCTCATTGATAAAAAAGATATGAAATCAAAATATTTTAGTTCAAGCGATTATAAAAAGGCCAAAAAGCTTCAACTTCAAAAAGATGGTTTTGTAGTCGGCGGCATGTTCGGGGATAAAAAAGTCGAGTTTGATACGCTTTTAAATCTTATTCACGGCAGGGATGGCGAAGACGGTAAAGTAGCTTCATTGATGGAATTTTACGGTGTGCCTTATATATCTCCAAGACTCGAAGCGTGCGCGCTTAGTTACAATAAACTATTTACTAAACTATTTGCCGACAGCATAGGCGTCAAAACTATTCCATATGAACTATTGCATAAAGGAGATAGCAGGGATATAAAAACACCTCTTCCGGTTATTGTCAAGCCATCAAGACTTGGAAGCAGTATAGGTGTCAGCATGGTCAAGGAGGAGAGCGAGCTTGATTATGCGCTTGATGTTGCCTTTGAGTTTGATGATCTGGTGCTTGTTGAGCCTTTTATGAGCGGCATAAAAGAGTATAACCAAGCAGGATGCTATACAGATAAATGGGAATTATCAATTATAGAAGAGCCGCATAAAGAGGAATTCTTGGATTTCGAGAAAAAATATATGGATTTTTCAAGAGACGGCAAAGTTGGCGCGGCAGATATTGATAACATAGCAGCGCAAAAGATACAAGATAGTTTTAAAAGAGTTTACGGAAACATTTTTAAAGGAAGTATTATCAGATGTGATTTTTTTGAGCAAAATGGAGATATATACCTAAATGAGATCAATCCGATTCCAGGCTCAATGGCAAATTATCTGTTTGAAGACTTTGAAGATATGGTAGTAAGACTGTCTAAAGATCTAAATTTTGAACAAAATATCAAAATAGATTATGCATACATACACTCTATCCAAAGCGCCAAAGGCAAGGCATAACTTAAAAAAAAATTAAAAACAGTTTTTAATAAGCTGTTTTTGAATCAACTCTTATATTCTTTGAAATTTTAAGAGTAATTTTCTCTTATTTATTTTTTTATTTCCAAAAGTAACACTTTCTTAATAATTATTTTCTTCTACAAATAAGGCATACAGCCCCCAAATAACGCAATATATTGCATACATATACATTTTTTGTTAATTTAATGTTAAATTTTTTTTATTTATATACTAAATTTAAGTTTCATTTTTAAAAACTAGTAATATAATTCATCTTGAATGCTCTAATTTAACGATTAGGCATACAATTTTTACAAGGGGGTATTGCATGCAATCAAACGCTGCATTGGAATATGATTACACTGTAGCAAAATTGTTTACTTATACAACAATTTTGTTTGGGATCTTAGGTATGACCGTTGGTGTGCTTATAGCTGCACAATTAGCATTTCCGGAACTTAACTATCTTTTGGGTGAGTATGGTACTTTTTCTAGACTTAGACCAATTCATACAGATACGGTTATCTTCGGATTTATGATAAGTGGTATATGGGCAACATATTATTACTTATCACAAAGGGTACTAAAAGTATCAATGGCAGAATCAAAATTTTTGATGTTTATAGGTAAACTTCATTTTTGGCTCTATTTTGTAGGAGCGCTTGCAGCAGTAATTTCACTCTTGCTTGGTTTTAGTTCTTCAAAAGAATATGCTGAATTTGAATGGCCTATAGATATTGTTATTGTTTTGGTTTGGGTTTTATGGGGTGTTTCTATGTTTGGTCTTATAGGGATAAGAAGAGAAAAATCACTTTATATATCTATGTGGTATTTTGTAGCTACATTTTTAGGTGTTGCTATGCTTTATCTTTTTAATAATATGGCTATTCCTACATATTTTGCTAGCGGTGGAATTGGAAGTATTATGAATTCCGTTTCTGTGTATTCCGGTACAAATGATGCTCTTGTTCAATGGTGGTATGGTCATAATGCTGTTGCATTTGTGTTTACTGTTCCTATTATTGCAATGATTTATTATTTTTTACCAAAAGAATCAGGTCAGGCGATCTATTCATACAAACTTTCACTTCTTTCTTTCTGGGGGTTAATGTTTGTTTATCTATGGGCAGGAAGCCATCACCTTATATATTCAACTGTTCCGGATTGGATGCAAACTATGGGTTCAATTTTCTCTATAATTCTTATTTTACCTTCTTGGGGATCAGCTATTAATCTGCTTCTTACAATGAAAGGTGAGTGGAATCAGCTTACAGAAAACCCTATTATTAAATTATTGGTTCTTGCATCTACATTCTATATGCTTTCAACTATCGAAGGTCCGATCCAATCGATCAAATCAGTAAATGCAATTGCGCACTTTACAGACTGGATCCCGGGACATGTTCATGACGGCGTTCTTGGCTGGGTAGGATTTATGACGTTTGCAGGTTTGTTACATATGGCTCCAAGAATGTTCAAAAGAGAGATCTACTCTAAAAAACTTATTGAATTACAATTTTGGCTTCAAACAACAGGTATCGTTCTTTACTTTACTTCTATGTGGATCGCAGGTATCACTCAAGGTATGATGTGGAGAGCAGTTGATGAATATGGTAATTTGATGTATAGCTTTATCGATACAGTTGCAGCTCTTCATCCTTATTGGGTTATTAGAACTTTAGCAGGTGTGTTTTTCCTAGTCGGTGTATTTATTTTTGCATACAATATGATAAAAACAATGACATCTTCTAAAGAGTTGGCTCAAGAGCCTAAAAATCAGTCGCCTATGGCAGCGTAAGGAGGAGGTAAAGATGTTTCATTGGTTAGAAAAAAATCCATTCTTCTTTTCAGTAGGAGTATTTGTTGTTATTGCGTTTGCAGGTCTTGTTGAGATTCTGCCTAATTTCGCTGAGGCTTCTCGTCCAGTAGTCAATTTAAAACCTTACACGGTTTTAGAGATGGCGGGAAAAAATATTTATAAAAACGAAAATTGTATTACATGTCATTCTCAATTGATCAGACCTTTTAAATCCGAAACAGATCGTTACGGACAAGTTTCTCTTTCAGGCGAATATGTATATGATAGACCATTTTTGTGGGGTTCAAGAAGAATTGGCCCAGATTTGCACCGTGTAGGAAACTATCGTACAACAGATTGGCATGAAAATCATATGATGGATCCAAAATCTGTAGTACCGCAATCAATTATGCCGGCATATCCATATATGTTTACAAAAACGGCAGATATTGATACGGCTTATGCTGAAGCTTTGACAGTTAAAAAAGTATTTGCAACACCTTATGATGCTCCAAATGGAACAAAATTAGGAACTCTTGAAGAAGGTCGTGCTGCTGCTCTTGAAGAAGCGAAAGCTATAGCAGCTGACATGAAAAATAAAGATGTTAAAGATGCGGTTGCTAGAGGCGAAATACCTCAAATGATTGCGCTAATTGCTTATTTAAACAGATTAAAATAAGAAGAGCTAAAGCATGATAAGTCTTGTTGATGCTCAAGGATATGCCAAAATTATTATGACTGTCGTGTTAGTTATAATATTGTATGGGTATATTTTACATCTGTATAGAAGCGAAAAAAAGGGTGAGAGGGATTATGAAAAATATGGCAAAATAGCGCTTGATGATGATATTACAAGTGTGCCAATAGAAAAAAATCCTAATCTCCCTCAAAAAAAAGAAGGAGAGAAATAATATGAATAGTTTAATGGTGAAAGCATTAGCTTTTTCGGCAACACTTATGATTGCTACCGTAGTAGTTGTTAAATATATGAATGTTGATTTAAGCGATCCAATCAATTATATTACAATATTAGGCGCTGCAGCAATTGCTTTTTTAACGTTTGGTGTGGCAGCAAAATATATTAATCAGATGAAAACTGATAAATCTACCGGCGAGCTTGCAAATGAGAGCTGGGACGGCATAGGTGAATATAAAAATGAGATGCCGGCAGGTTGGGCATACTCATTTTTAGGTACTATTATTTGGGGAGTATGGTATTGGTTTTCAGGTTATCCGCTTAATGCATTTAGCCAAATAGGGCAATACAACGAAGAGGTAAAAGCATATAATACTAAATTTGAAGCAGCATTTGCAAATCCTGATCAAGCTACTTTGACAGCGATGGGGGAATCTGTATTTTTGGTACAATGTGCGCCATGTCACGGTGAAACCGGTGATGGTATAAGTGGGAAAGCCCATGATTTGACAAACCGTATGAGTAAAGAGCAAGTACTTGATGTAATTGCAAAAGGTTCAAATCAACTTGGCTATGCTATGGGAGCTATGCCTCCAATGTTGGCTCAGGGTGCTGATGCTGAAGCAATTGCAGCATATGTTGCAGGCGGTATGCAAGGCGCAGCTCCAGCGGCTTTTGCAACTTGTACGAGTTGTCATGGCGCTGACGGCAAAGGAAATAATGGAGCAGCTCCAAGTATAGTCGGGTATGATGAAACTCTAATTTCCAATGTTCTAGAACATGGTAAAAAAGGTGCGATTGGAGCTATGCCTTCGTTTAAAACAAGACTAACTCCAGTTCAAGAGAAAGCTTTGGCTACCTATATTCAAACTATAAAAGGATAATGATATGTCAGAAAGTATAAAAAGAGGTGTTTTTAGCCTTGATGGCGTTACAGGCATGTTGATCGCAACTGTATTGTTGCTTTCTATATTGGCAGGTTTGACTATGTGGGGGATTGTGGTGCAGCAAAAAAGCGCATCTAATTATTATGATCCGGCCCCAATAGTTGGTAATTTGGATAATGTTCAAAGTAATAGCAAAAATAATGCGCAACATGCATTTGTTGATGCAAAATAAGGGGTAATTATGATAAAAATTATGGATAAAATATTAACGATTGGATTAATTATTACCGCTCTTATTACTCTATGGTCGGTACTTACTCCGAACCATTTATTTATAGGATAAAATATGCTCAAAACAATCACAAGGGTAACCTTGTTGCTTGTTTTAGTTTCTTCAAGCTCACTTTTTGCATCACCATTTATTAAAGATGAATTGTTAAAACCTCAAGCAAAAGAACTTATTGTTAAAATGGCTGGGGAATTAGAAGAAAAAACAGGTATACACGGTTATGTTATAGCAACCAATGATGAAATGCCTGAAGGCATGAATATGGTTACATATATCAAGCAATTTGAAGGCAATATCAGTAAGCCATATGTTATATATATATTTGCTCCTAAAAGCTTAAGAGTAGGTGTAATTGCATCTTCGTCAGAAATAGAAAAGCTCTATGATTCAAACGATGTAAAAGATGAATCTATAAATGTAGTAAGAGATGAATATGATGGTAATAAAGTTGAAGATAAGTATAATATTGCTATTATTCAATCCTTTTCAGAACTAGTTGACCAGATAGGAAAGTCAAAAAATATTGAAATGACAACGATTATACCAAATGATACACATTTTGTTATCAATATTATAAGAGTTTTTTTATATATCGGTTCTATTTTTGTTGTATGGGTCTTTTTGATTAAACCTTTTATAGATAGGATAAGAAATGGAAGAAAATAAACAAACATATTGGCCTCATATGATAGTAGGTTTTCTTTTTTTAGGACTAGGGTTGGGATTTTGGACAATTAAGTCTGCCTCTAAGATGCCTGTAGAAAAAGAAAATGATTATATGATGAGTTATCAAGATGTTGATACAAATATAAATGAGATAGTAAAAAAACAAGAACTTTTTAGACAAAATTATGAGATTAAAATTTTAGATACAAAGATGATACAAGTAGAAAAAGATAAAAACAGTCGAAAAAGTTTTTTGAATCCGATTGAATTAAAAAAAGGTGAAAATCAATTTAATTATAGAGTTGTTGATAAAAACGGTCAAATTGTTAAAAATGCAGTGGTATCATTTATGCTAACACGCCCACATACTGACATTGATGACCAAAAATTTGATAAAATAAATTTTGTAAATGATGCGTATCAAACACCAAAGGTGAATATAACAAAGCTAGGCAGATATATGCTGGTTTTAAAAGTTATTATCGGTAAAACCACAGGTTTCATAGAGACACCTGCTTATTTGCCTAATTGACAGTTCAAATTGGTGCTAATTTTATGCTAAATTTATTTTAAGATTATATTTTTGTCGCCCTGAACCTGTTTCAGGGTCTTTTGTTTTAGAATGATATATGTGTGTCGTCACTGCGAGACTTTAACAAAGTCGCGGCAGTCCAAAATAATGGATTGCTTCACTATGTTCGCAATGACAAACTCACACCCATCCACTCTCGCTTATACCCACACACACTTATAACTACTAATATGTTATACTTGCTTTATGACAAAACAACAAAAAATCCTAAAAGTTTATCCAACATCAAGAGCAATTAGAGCCGTAAATAAAAGCTATCAAAATAGCAATATGTTCTTGCCGGCATTAATGAGGATAGATGAGTTTGAATCTCGTAGTGTAATACTCAAAAATGCAATTGAGGTAGATAGTTTTGAGAGGATTTTTTTGCTTAGAGAAGTAATCCGTGATGCCAAATTTTCTAAATTAAAATACAATCTCGATATGATCCATTTTTTTACTCAAGGAGATGCTATTTTCAAATTTTTTGAAGAGTTGGCGCAGGAAGGAGTTGATTTTAAAAATCTTAAGTTTTCAGATACTTACGGCGAGTTTGAAGAACATATAGATATCATTGAAAGGCTTTTTTTTGATTATCAAAGATTACTCGAAAGCCGTGGTTTGACCGATAGGTCACTGTTGCCTCAGCATTATAAAATCAATCAAGGTTTTGTCAAATATTATGATGTTATTGAAGTTTTCTTAGAAGGGTATCTGAGTAATTTTGAGTTTGAGCTTATGGATAATATATCAAAAGTAACAAATATGGTATTACATTTTCAAACAAGCAGATTTACAAAAAAAATGCAAGATAGATTCTTGCAATTTGGTTTGGATATGGACGATGAATTTGACTATGAGATCGATTTTACAAATAAAAAAATTTTAAATAAGCAAAAAATTACAACAACTACAAATACTAAGATGATCTCAACAAAAGAGAGATTTGAGCAGATCGCTATAGCATTTATAGAAATTCAAAAGATGATAGATGACGGCATATCACCTGAGAAAATAGCTCTTATTGTACCAGATGAAAGTATAAAAGAGGCATTAAATATATTTGACAGGCACAATAATCTAAACTTTGCAATGGGATTTGACTATAAAAATCAAAAAACTTATAAAAAACTCGAAGCATTGGGGCAATTTTGGAAAACATCAGATGAAAAAGACTTTAAGAGAGTTATTGCTTACGGCTTAAGCATAGGAAAAGACTTTGATTTTAATACTCGTATCGGTTGTAAAGATTTTTTCAGATTTTTAGATGAATTAAAACTCCTTGATTGTCCATTGGATGAAAACGATCAACTATTATCAAGCCATAATGATAAAATATATCAGAAATATTTTCATATATCAATAATTTTTAAAGACTATAGTCTAAGCTATAAAGAATGGCTTCACCTTTGGCTAAATGCGCTTTGTGATATTACTATAGATGATGCACGAGGAGGGAAAATAACCGTAATAGGCGCTTTGGAAAGTAGAAGTGTGGCTTATGATGGAGTCGTAGTGATAGATTTTAATGAAGGCATAATCCCATCCCTTCCAGGAAAAGATAGTTTTTTAAATTCAAATGTGAGAGAATTTGCAGGACTTCCTACGAAAAACGATAGAGAAGCATTACAGAAACAACTTTACAAAAGAGTGATAGAAAGGTCTAAAAGTTCAGTTGTCATATACTCTACAGGTAATGAAAAATTACCGTCAAAATTTATTTATGAATTAGGATTTGGCAAGTCTTTATATCAAACGCCATCACATAGATTGTTTTATCAAAAAGATTTTATACAAGCCAAGAAAGAAGATGCAGAAATAAAATTTGATCCATTTAGTACAACATGGTCTTCTGCTAGACTTAAGATATTTCTTGAGTGCAAGAGAAAATATTACTATAGATATATCAAAAATATCAAACAAAAAGAGAGCGAAGAGAAAAACGAGGGGAACTTTATTCACAAGCTTTTGGAAAAAGTTTTTGCTGATGAGCCGTCTTTTGAGCGTTTTGAAGATCTGTCAAAAAAAATCTCAACCGTTTTAGAAAATATCATCGACGATACACCTTACGGAATCTATCAAAAATTATTGTACAGCCAAATGCTAAAAGATTTTGCTGCAAATCAGCTTCGGCACTTTAAGGCAGGATGGAGAGTTGTTTTTGTAGAAAAAGAGATAGAAGGTGATATTGCAGGGCTAAAGTTCAAAGGCAGATGCGATCGTGTAGATCAAGATGATACGGGTACTTTTGTCATAGACTACAAAACAGGCAAATCCAGCAAAACCAATAAAAGTAAAAACCTAGAGTCTCTTAAGGATTTTCAGATGAATATATATAGAGAGATATTAAATAAAAAATATAAAAATTTACAATTTTCATTTTTGAAAGTATTTGAAGAAGGCAGGTTTGAAGAGATAAAAAGTTTTGAGGAAAAGAATAAATTGTTTTTTGAAGCGATAAATGAGCTGAAACAAACAAAGTCATTTAAAAATGCTAAGTGCGAAGATCTAAAAACTTGTGAATATTGTGAATTTGCGCTTATGTGCCAAAGAGGGGAGTATTTGTGAAGATCAAAGGAGATTTTGAACAATATCTTGCCTATTTGGCAAGCGCAGGAAGCGGAAAGACATTTGCTTTAAGTGTGAGATATGTTTCCCTTCTGTTTACGGGCGAATCGCCAAGCAGTATATTAGCCGTTACTTTTACAAATAAAGCAGCAAGCGAGATGAGAGAGAGAATACTCTCTTATCTTTTGGAATTTAAAGATCCAAAAAATAGTGATTTCGTAAAAAAGGTTTCAGAGGTTACCGGATTTAAGGATCATGAGCTTGAAAAGAAACATGATGAAGTATTGCAAAGTTTTTTAAAGCAAACAAATTATATATCTACACTCGATAGTTTTTTCGGCTCTATCTTTCGCTCATCTTCTTTAGAAATCGGAGTAGATCCAGATTTTGAAACAGTAAATGAAAAAGATACTTCAAGAGCAGACATGTTGTTTTTGGATGAATTATATCAGGCAGGACTTTTGGGCTCACTTGTAGATCTATCAGTTGCGCTTGAGAGCACAAAACTTTCAAGCATCACTTCCAAGCTAAAATCGTTTTATGATATTAGCCCGCTCTTGCTAAATAGAGAATACTGCGAATACGACACGAGCAAAACCATAAAAGAGATCAAAGATACTGTGTTAACTATTCAAAATGATTTGATAAACTGCAAAGCAAATCCAAGAGAGATTAAGCTTTTTGAATTTGACAGACTCGATACTCTTATCTCAAAAGATATATTTGAAAAAAGCCAAATGGCAGAACATTCGTGGTTCGTAAAGGCAGCACTTAAAAGTTCTGTTTTGGAAGATTGTTTTCAAGAGATAAAAAAACTTATTGCGCAATATATAAATATGAATGAAAGCAATTTTTTATTTAAACTGTTTGAAGTGTTTAACAGCTATCAAAATGCTATTTTAAATGATCTCAAAAAACATTTGGTTTTTGGATTTGATGATGTTACTCAGTTTACATACAAACTTCTCTATGAGCATATAAGCAAGGATTTTTTGTATTTCAAGCTTGATGCAAAATTTAAACATATATTGATAGATGAATTTCAAGATACTTCCATATTGCAATCATTGCTTTTGTCTCCCATGATAGATGAGATTGTTTCAGGAAAAGGAGTTCATGAATTTAAGTCACTTTTTCTAGTTGGCGACACAAAACAATCTCTTTATCGTTTCAGGGGGGGAGAAGAGGACGTTTTTGGTATGGTTTGTGATAAATACGACATAAAAATAGAAAATATGAACACAAACTATAGAAGCGATAGATTTATCATAGATCAGGTAAACAGATGGTTTATGGGCAAGATGGATGACTATGTCGAACAACATAGCCACTCCGCCGACAATGGATATGTTATGGTTACCCAAGTTTTGGGAGATGAAATTATAAATAAAGCAGTACAGCATGCAAAAGAGCTGCTTGAGCGCGGAATTCATTTAAATGATATAGCATTTTTGGTAAATACAAATGATGACGGTGTAAAACTCCGCGAAGCTTGCGCTATAAGCGGTATTCATACCATTTTAGAAACATCAAGTTCTATTAGATTTATTCCTTATATCGCATCTTTGGTAGGTGCTGTGGAATATTTGTATAAAGGAGAAGCTATAGATGTTTATCCTATTTTGGAGTTGTCGCAAAAAAGTTTAAATGAGATTGATTTTTCATGGTTTGATCCACATATGAGTCCGCTGGAAGTTCTTGATAGGCTTATCGATGAATTTGGATATCAAGATATAAATTGCTTAAAACTATTAGAATTTGCTTCAAACTATAACGCTATTGATCTGTTTATTGATGAATTTAGTAGAAGTAAAATATCAATTGCAAACAACTCCTCAAATGGAATTAAAATTATGACCATTCATGGATCAAAAGGTTTAGAGTTCGGGCATGTCATACTTTTAGATAGGATAAAACAAGAATCCGCCGATCGAAGTCAATTTGTTTTTAAGTACAACAAAGACTTATATATAGATAGAGTGTATTATAAAAAACCAAGCAAAAGAGAAAGATTTGATTTGGATTTTAGAAAAACACAAGAGTTTGAACTGCAAAAACAAAATAAAGATAAATTGAATTTGCTTTATGTCTCTTTGACAAGAGCAAAAAATGGTTTGATCGTTGTAAAAAAAGATGAAAAATCCATATTTGATAAACTTCAAATGTTGCCGATTTGTTTAGGAGAGATAACAGACGTTGGTGAAAATAAAAAAAATGCAGATCATCAATATCTAGAAAATATCCTAATCACAAATTATGGTTTGCAGCCGCAAGAGAAAAAAGAGGACGACTCGCCTTTGTCGATCAAGTCCGTAATATTTGGAACGGCGCTGCATTATACGCTGGAAATGCTAGATGAATTTAACCATGATTCACTTGAAATAGCTATAGAAAATACAAGACTAAGATACGCAAGACTTTTGGGCGATTATGCTATAAGCGAGATAAAGCGCAGAATTGCCGCACTTATAGATAGTGATGAGTTTATAAAGCTATGTGCCGAAGCTAAAATAAAAAAAGAGGTAGCTTTTTCTTATGAAGGTGATATAAAAAGAGTTGATTTGATGTTAGAATGGAATGATAGAATAGTTATAATTGACTATAAAAGTTCAAAAAACTTTTTTGAAAAACATATTTCCCAAGTTTCATATTACCAAAAGGCCGCCGAAAATATCAGCTTAAAGAAGACAAACGGTAAAATTATTTATCTGCTAGAAGATAAAATTGAGATACTTTCCTTAAAATAAACTAAATTTAAACAAATTTTAAGTTTAAGTAGATACAATTCCCCACAAAATAAAACAAGGAAACACATCATGAAATTGACATCAGTCTTAAAACCTCATGAAGTAAAAAGAGATTGGCATCTAATAGACGCAGAAGGTAAAACTTTCGGTAGAATATTAACAGAAGCAGCTACTTTACTTAGAGGCAAACACAAACCATCATTTACTCCAAATGTAGATTGCGGTGATTATGTAGTTATTATAAACGCAGAAAAAGCTGTATTTACCGGAGCTAAACTTGATGATAAAGAGTATTTCAGATATAGCGGCTATTTCGGAAGTACAAAAAGCAACAAACTTAGAGATATGTTAGAGAATCATACTGAAAAGCTTTATATGCTTGCAACTAGAGGTATGCTTCCAAAAACTACTCTTGGTAAAGCTATGATCAAAAAACTAAAAGTTTATGCAGGTAGCGAGCATCCTCATACTGCGCAAATAAAAGGAAACTAATATGGCAACAATTTATGCAACAGGTAAAAGAAAAAGCGCTATCGCTAAAGTATGGCTAACTACAGGTAAAGGTGAAATATCAGTAAATGGTAAAAATCTTGATGAGTGGTTGGGCGGTCATGAAACTTTGAAAATGAAAGTTAGACTTCCATTAGAAGCAACTAAACAACTTGACACGGTAACTATCAAAGCTACAACACTTGGTGGCGGTTATGCGGCTCAAGCAGACGCTGTAAAACACGGTATCACAAAAGCATTGGCTCTTTTTGAACCAACATTTAGAGCTACACTCAAACCTATGGGATTACTTACAAGAGATTCAAGAATCGTTGAACGTAAAAAACCGGGTAAAAGAAAAGCAAGAAGATCTCCGCAGTTCTCAAAAAGATAATCTCTTATCTTTTTTCAAGAAGCCTTTTGGCTTTTTGGGAGACCGTTTAAAATTCCGTGTCAACATAAATTCTGACAGGAGAAATCCTATCATACCAGAACTTAAATTTTAAGTTCACCATCCAATCTACCCTCAAAAAATATAGCTAGTTGAGATAAGGTCAAACTCCAATTC
>DYMX01000027.1 GCA_020721345.1 Sulfurovum sp. | reverse complement strand
ATTTTCAAGATTTGTGGATTTGCTTTAATTGCTTTTATGGTATTCTTATTTATAAATAAATTTTTCAGGATTCGTACTAATTTATGACAAAAATTTTAGAAAAAATAGACACATTCGGTTTTACGCTAAAGCCAAAGGAGTCTGAGATCAAATCTGTTTTTCTTGAAGTCAAAAAACTTTTTGAAGAACATGGGTTTGAAGTATTGCTCTCAAAAGAATCTGGCGATATGATAGGAGAGAGCGGAATATCTTTTGATGATATGTGCAAAAGATCAGATGTTCTTGTTTCGCTTGGCGGAGATGGAACACTGCTTTCCTTAGTGAGAAAAAGTTATAAATTTAAAAAACCTGTTTTTGGTATCAATGCCGGAAACTTAGGATTTTTGGCAGATGTTAGTATCGATAATGTAGAAAAATTTATACAAGAGCTTATATCGAAAAACTATAGAATAGACGAACGTATGATGATAGAAGGCGCAATCAAATCAATTGATGGGACAAAAACAGGATTTTTTGCCTTCAATGATGTTGTCTTGACCAGAAGCGCGATCTCAAAAATGGTTAAAATCAATGCTTCCATAGATGAGAAGTGGTTTAACACATATAGAGGCGATGGACTTATAGTTTCAACGCCTACAGGCTCTACCGCGTATAATCTGGCCGTAGGCGGTCCTGTGATGTATCCGCTTACACAAGCTTTTATCATGACTCCGATCTCAGCTCACTCGCTTACGCAAAGACCGCTTGTTGTGCCTGTAGATTTTACTATAGAGCTTAGCTCTGCCGATGAAAAGATCATAGCAGTTATCGATGGACAGGATGATTATGAGTTGAAGCCTGACGATATACTTGTGATAAAGGGCGCCAAAAGAGGAGCTAGGCTTATCCACAGTTTGGAGAGAAATTATTTTGATGTTTTAAGAGAAAAATTGCATTGGGGCGATAAACGATAATATATGATTGAAAGCATTGTTTTAAAAGATCTTATTGACTTTGGTGATGAGAAGATAGATTTTCAAAGCGGACTCGTTGTATTTACAGGTCCAAGCGGTGCGGGAAAATCTGTTTTGATGAGTTCGATATTGGGAAGTTTTGGCTTTAATGTGCAAAATTATGCCTCAATGTGCGAGATATCTTTGTCTAAACCAAGAGATATGGATAACGACTCCTTTTTACTTGATGATGATCTATATATAAAAACAATAAAAAAAGAAAAAGTAAGATTTCTGATAAACGATCAAAATATATCAAAAAAATCACTCGAAGAGATTTTTAGTCCATATATCAAATATCTTAGCGTTAGAGACAAAGGCGTACTTGACTCTCAGATGCTGCTAAATCTAGTAGATGACTTTATTGCTTCTAAAGATGAGAGCCATAGGCGTAAATTGGATGATTTTAGTTTTGTATTTGATGAGCTTAAATGCGCGCGCAAAGAGTTAAATGAGACAATAGCCAAAGAGACAAAAATAAACGATCTGATAGAATTTGCAAAATTTGAAATTCAAAAAATAGACAGTATAAATCCCAAAATCAATGAATACGAAGAATTGTTGGAAATCAAGCAGAAGTTATCCAGAATAGACAAAATCAAAGAATCTATCGGGTCAATAGAAAACATATTTGATTATGAGAACAAAGTAGCAGAATTTTATAGACTTTTGGAGCTAGACGCTTCAGTTGTGTTCGATGCGTTTAATACTATAAGAGTAGATATGGATGACGCCGTGTCTAAAAATATAGAATTAGAAGATATGGATATAGAAGCTGTATTGAACAGAATAGAGTCGCTTTCATCGCTTAAAAATAGATACGGATCCATAGAAGAAGCGCTTGCTTTTAGGGATAAGAAAAGAGAAGAGCTTGATAGCTTTAACCATATAGCAGAAGATAAATCAAAGTTGGAAAATTTCATCAAAGAGCACTCTTTGCTGCTTGATCGCTTGTCCCGTGAAATGTCGTCTATTAGGGCAAAAGAGTTGGATAATATTTTAAAAACTCTAAATCCGCTCCTTAAAGAACTAAAATTAGGAGAGGCATTATTTGAAATCATTCAAACATCAATGCATTCAAGAGGCGTTGATGAAATTGATATAAAGATTAGCGGATCTAAGACATCAACTCTTAGTGGCGGAGAGTTTAACCGTTTAAGACTCGCGCTTTTGGTTTCAAGCACTGCAAATGCCCAAAATAGCTCAAAAGGCGTATTGATCTTTGATGAAATTGATGCCAATGTAAGCGGCGATGAGTCAATAGCTATAGCAAATATGTTATTGGATCTATCAAAAAACTATCAAATATTTGCTATTTCTCATCAGCCTCATCTTGCATCAAAAGCAAATCAGCACATATTGATAACAAAATGTAAAGATAAAAGCAAGACGGTAGTTTTGGATAAAAATGGAAGAGTGGAAGAGATAGCTAGGATCATAAGCGGGGAGCAAAAAACAAAAGAAGCTATCGATTTTGCCATTAAGCTTTTGTCGTAATTTAAATTAAAAATATTTTTATGCTATAATGACACATCTCTAAACTTAGAGAGCTAAATCTTAAGGATTATTAATCAATGACTACAAATGATGCAGATTGTAGGCGTAAGGCCGTAAATCTAAAAAAGGTGTCAGTATGACACTACTACTTATTTATCTTTTTCTAGCACTTTTTGTATCTTTCGTCTGCTCTATGTTGGAAGCAGTTTTGCTTTCCAGTACTAACTCATATATTGAAACACTTTCAAGGGATGAGCAGCATGGCGATATGATAGATATCATTAAAAATCTTAAAGCAAACATAGACAGACCGATCTCGTCTATTTTGACTTTTAATACATTTGCGCATACAATGGGGGCTGCTGGAGTTGGTGCACAGGCCCAAATATTGTTTGGTTCTGATATGCAGGCAATTGCAGCTTTTGTTTTAACGCTGCTTATATTGTATTTTGCAGAAATAATACCGAAAACAATTGGCGCATTGCATTGGAAAAGATTGTTGGTACCATCCGCAATTTTAATAGAATTTTTGATAAAGATCACATTCCCATTTGTTTGGATATCGGCACGCATTACTAATTTTATATCAAAAGGCAAAAAACATACCAGTGATTTTTCAAGAGATGAAATAATGGCAGTTGTTGCAATGGGTGAAAAAGAGGGAAGCATACAGCAAAAAGAGAGTCATCTGATAGAAAATCTTTTAAAATTAAAAAATATTAAAGCAAAAGATATTATGACGCCAAGAAGCGTTGTTGTCGCATTTTCGGGCGAAATGACGGTTGAAGATGCAATAGAAGATGATAGAATGTATATACACTCTCGTATTCCTATTTACGGCGATTCTATAGATAATATTATAGGTGTTGTTCTAAATCAATCGATACTTGAAGAGAGTATAGAGGAGAGAGATAGCACAAAGCTTAAAGATATTGTTATGAAAGCGCATAGTGTTTCTGAGAATGTACCTGTTTCTTTATTGATAGATATGTTTATTAAAAGAAAAACACATCTTTTTATTGTTCATGATAACTATGGGCAAACAGATGGTGTTGTAACGTTAGAAGATGTTCTTGAAGTTATTCTTGGCGTTGAGATAGTCGACGAAATGGATGAAGTTGAAGATATGCAGTTGCTGGCCAAAAATAAAAGTAAAATGCAAAAAGACAAATTGCTTTTAGAGCAAAAAAGAAGAGCTAAATCTTCAAAATAGATTTAGTTTGATATGCTCTCTAAAATGAATATTATTCTTGCCACTTTAAATGCGCGTTATGCGCATACTTCTATCACTTTACGTTATTTATATGCTAATTTACATGAGATAAAGTCACATGTAAAGATTTTAGAATTTACGATCAAAGAAGATATTGAAATAATTGCAAAAAATATTTTAAGTCACGATCCAAGGATTGTAGGTATAGGCGTTTATATATGGAACGCATCGCAGGTCGAAGAACTGCTTAGGGTTATAAAAAGCAAAGCGCCTGAAGTTATTGTTGTGCTTGGCGGACCTGAAGTCAGCTATGAACCTTTTAGGGTAGATCTAAAAAGTGCTGATTATATTATTCAAGGTGAGGGAGAGGATGCCTTTTACCATCTCTGTAAGAGTCTGCTAAATAAAGAAAAACCAAAAGAACGTATATATAAACCTACATTATTAGACGCAAAAAATATTATATTGCCTTATGAATATTATAATGATAACGATATATCAAAACGACACATATATGTTGAAGCATCAAGAGGGTGTCCGTTTCGATGTGAGTTTTGCCTCTCGTCTATAGATAAACGAGTTCGATACTTCAATGAAGATAAGTTTTTGGAATCTTTAGAGAAGCTTTGGGCTAGGGGTGCGAGAAATTTTCGTTTTATCGATCGCACATTCAATCTCAATATATCATATGCAAATAGATTGCTGGATTTTTTTCTTGCTAAAACACCGCCTTATTTTATACATTTTGAAGTTATACCTGAAGCCTTTCCGCAATCATTGCGCGATAGGTTAATAAAATTTCCTCCAAGATCTTTGCAGCTTGAGATAGGCATACAAACGCTTGACAAGACAGTTGCAAAAAATATCAGCAGACCGCTTAATTTTAGAAAAATTGTTGAAAATATAACTTTTTTACAAACAAATACAAAAGCGCATATTCACTTGGATCTTATTGTCGGACTTCCAGGGGAAAGTTTGGAGCAGTTCGGACGCAATCTTGATGCTTTGATGAGTTTAAGCAATGCCGAGATACAGATAGGCATACTGAAAAAACTCTCCGGCACTCGTATCAATAGGCATGATGAAGAGCATGGTATGATTTATGCTGACAAACCGCCTTATGACATAATCTCAAATAAGCTATTGGATGCTAAGACAATCAATGAGATGAAGAGATTTGCAAGGTACTGGGATCTGTGCTACAATAGCGGTAACTTCAACAAGACCGTGAAATTGATATGGAGAGAGAGAAGTGTATTTGAAAATTTTCGTGCATTTTGTGCTTGGCTGTATGAATATGGAAAAGGAGCTACGATATTTCACTTAGACCTTTTAGCGGAGTATATTTACATTTATCTAACGGAAGTCAAAGGACTGGAGAAGGAAGAGGTTGCCAAAGTTATTTTGGGCGATATTATGAAAGTATCAGGAAGGATGGTACCGAAATTCCTAAAACCATTTGCCAAGTATTTCATAGCGCAAGAAACGGTCAAGATAGACTCATCGCTGAAACGACAGCAAAAGCATATGTAGTTTTATAATACTGCCTTTAGCCCAAAGATATAACTGCTTATCTTCGATGCTGTCTCGCTGCTTAATTTGTCAAAAAACTTATCGACTTTGTCTTTTTCTTTCCATTTTGCTTCTTTGACATTTGCCATTTTCTCAATCTCTTTTTTTGCTTGCTGTTTCGTTCCAATTAGATCAATAAGACCAACGCTTTTTGCTCTTGAAGCTGAGTAGACATGCGCATCCGCATAATTTTTCATATTTGCAATATTGAGTTTTCTTGCCATTGTTACATCCTTTACAAAAAGATCATAAGTATCCTTGGTTAGGGTTTCAAGCTCTTTTTTCTCTTGGGGTGTCCACTCTCTTGACATAGTGCCAACTTCTTTGTATGCGCCTTGTTTGACTATCTGTGTCTCAATACCTACTTTTTTAAGCAAAGGGTCTATATTTGCGCCCTCCATGATAACACCGATAGAACCTACGAGAGAGCCTGGATTTGCCATTATCTTATTTGCATATATTGCGCTGTAGTATCCTCCGCTTGCCATCACATCTCCGCCATAGGCAAGCACAGGTTTGGTAAGACTTAGATCACGAATGGCATAGGATATATCAATAGACGGCGCTACTGCACCACCAGGAGAGCTGATAGAAAATAAAATACCTTTTATCTTTTCGTTATTTTTGGCATCGTCGATTTGCTTTAAAATCTCATCGCTTGATATTATAGGACCTTTTAACTCTATTTCTTGAAGATTTGAATTATCAATAGCCCCATCGTTATTAGGTATAATTACCATAAGCACTATCAGTACAAAAAGCAAACCCAAAAAGTGGCTCCCTATCCATTTTAGTGCATCGCTTATTTTTTTAAACATATCTATTTCCTCCGATATAAAGCTGATTTACATATTTTGTATGCAAGATCGTCCAAAGAGAAATTTCATCAATATAATTTGGGGTATCCGGCAGTGTAACTATGGCAAAATCAGCAAATTTTTCCTGCTCAATCATACCACAGTTTAGCTCCAGTATCTCGGCTGGAACAGAAGTAATACTTTTTATTAATTTGTCGGCAAGATCATTTAAATCATCATTTGCATGAATCATAATGGCTGATCTTAACTCGTCAAAAATATTTAAAGACCAGTTCGAACTTAGCCCATCAGTCGCCGTTGTCCATGGAATATTTAAATTGCTTACATCAAGTATGCCGCAGCCAAGGAGTCTATTTGATCTTGGGCAGTGTGCGACAGAGTGATCTTTGCTTTTTAAATATACAATATCATCAAAATTAGCATTTGTGAGATGAATAAAATGAGTTGAAATATCGTCAAACTCTTTTAAAAAAGATTCTTTCGTATTTATGGGCTTTTGAATACCGAAAAATTCATTATATAGGTCGTAAAATTCTCCTTTTGATTCCTCTATCCAATCTTTTTCGGCTTTGCTTTCAAGTAAATGCGCAGATATTAAGAATTTTTTTTCTTTTGCAAGATTTACGGCTTTTTTAATTAATTTTGGATGTGTGGAATAGGGCGAATGAATAGAGATAGCAGGTTTGAATTTATCAGATGTAAATCGAATAGATTTTTCAACTCTTTGCGTAAAATTATTATATGCATCATCGCAGTTTTCTTCTTTGCTTCCTAGTATTTCATTGAAATATACCACTCTTTGAGGAGTTTTAACGCAGCTTTCAAGATCATTTCCATTTGAACTAATGGCTCCAAAGCTTGTAACCCCGCTTTTTAGCATTTCCATATATGCTTTTTTCATATCATTTTTAGTACATTTTGCAATCATATCTACATTTTTTATAACAGATTTTAGCCACGGTATGAATGAGCCGTATTTGAGCGTTGTTTTGTTGTTTGAAAATTCCAAGTGAACATGACTGTTGATAAAGCCGGGATAAATTACAGAGTTTTTCGGTGTATTGATAACCTCAGCTTTTGGGTATATATTTTTTAATGTTTCAATATTATCTATATCTTTTATAAAGTCATCAAATGCAATAGCCTTTTTTTGTATGTAACCTTCATCGGTATATATAAAATCGGCTACTAGTATCTTCATAGACATCCTTTAAAACTATTTTGATACAATCATACTAAAATATTTATTAGAAGGTAGGTTTTAAATGAAAATCACAGTAATCCAAGGTCCAAATCTAAATATGCTTGGCATTAGAGAACAAGGTATTTACGGTTCACTAAAATTGGATGACATACATGCTCAAATAGAGCAGATCGCAAAACAAAATGGCGTAGAAATTGAGTTTTTTCAAAGTAATTTGGAGGGTGAGATAGTTGATCGTATCCAAGAGTGTCTAGGGGATAGCGACGGAATTATCATCAATCCTGCAGCTTATACTCATACTTCAATCGCTATCAGAGATGCAATTTCAGCAGTTAGTTTACCGGCAATAGAAGTTCATTTGTCAAATATTCACCAAAGAGAAGAGTTTAGACACAAATCATTTATAGCTCCTGTTTGCGCAGGTCAAATTGTTGGAATGGGACCATACGGCTATCATTTGGCAGTCATTGGAATGACGCAGATACTCAACGAAGTTGCTGCAATAAAAAAAGCTAGAGCAGAGGCGCAAAAATAGTCGTATGAACTATCTGCTAAAAGACGAAAATTCAATATATTATGAGTGTGGCTATAGCTCTGATAATGCCATATTTGTTGGGCTGGGAAGCGAATCGTTTTTTATTACAGATGGCAGATACGCGCTTGATGCAAAGCTTGGGTGTAGAAGCGGCGTTGAGATAATTATAGATAGAGATTTGATTAGCGCTGCAAAAAGATTGCTTATATCAAATAATATAAAAAAAGTTATCATTGATCCAAAAGAGTTTAGTCTGCTGAATTTCAATGAATTGTCAAACGGTTTGAGTGTAGAGTTTGAGCTTGATAAAAATTTTTCTCAAAAAAAACGGATAATAAAAACTCCCAAAGAGATCGAGCTTTTAAAAAATGCCGCAAAATTCGGGACAATCGCATTTGATAATTTTGCAAACTCTATATATCCGGATATGTTGGGATTTGATGAATACAGGCTAACACATCTTGCCAAAGAGCATTTGAGCTTTCAGGGAAGATTTGAACTTAGTTTTTCCCCAATTGTTGCTATTAATTCAAATGCAGCCAAGCCTCACGCAACTCCAACTGATATGAAATTAAATGAAAATGATTTACTTCTTATAGATGCGGGTTTGAAATTTGAAAGATACTGTTCTGATAGAACAAGAACGATAAGCATTGACAATGATATCAATTGTTCGTTGCTTCAATATTTCAACAGCGAAGAGAAAAAAAAAGTATATGATGTTGTATTGAAAGCCCATAATAGTGCAATCAAGGAAGCTAGAAGCGGAATGAAAGCAAGTCAAATCGACAAAATAGCAAGAGATATTATATGCGAGCACGGTTTTGGAGATTATTTTGTTCATTCTATAGGTCATGGGGTTGGGCTTGATATCCATGAGCTTCCGGCGATATCTGCAAAATCGGAGACTATCATAGAAGACGGTATGATTTTTACAATAGAGCCCGGAATTTATCTTCCAAATGAATTTGGGGTAAGAATTGAAGATACGGTAGTTATGAAAAATTCAAAAGCGGAGATACTAGGTGTTTAAAGTAACCAAAATAGACAATTGTAATTACAAAGTAAGAACGCAGCATTATCCTTATATTTCAAACGCCAAACAGACCGGACACACAGTTCTTTTGGGCATAGGCGGTAACATAGGCGATGTTGTTAGAAGATTTGAGCATCTCTTTTGGTTTTTAAAGCGTAGTAAGCACGTGAGAATCATACAAGCATCTCCTATGTTGAAAAATCCTCCTTTTGGATATCAGGATCAGCCATATTTTTTTAATGCTCTTTTACTCATAGATACAAAATTGACTCCCGCAAAACTACTTAGATTTATACTTGATACCGAAAAAAAATTTGGAAGAAAAAGAAGCTTTAAAAATGCGCCTAGAACTTTAGATATAGATATGATAAAATATGAAAAACTAATCTCCAAGAGACCAAACCTCGTGCTGCCGCACCCTTTTTGGAACACTAGAGATTCTGTTTTATTGCCATTATCGTGGATGAGAGGAGCTTGAATGCATACTGAGACTTTTTTGGGCAGCGAAATAATAGAAATATATAAGCAGATAAATTCCAGATATCCAAATGGCGTCAATTATATATCAACCAAACAGTTAATCGACGGTAACAAGATTAGGTATGCAATATCTTTTAAGCCCATAGCGGAAAAAAATGATATCGCTAATGATCCAAAACACAAAGTTCAGCCAACCGATGAATCGTCGCAAGAGTTTTTAAAAACATTAAAAGAACTTGAACAGGAATTAGCAAGACTGGAAGAACTTGCAAATGAAAATAAAACGCAAGAAACATGCATAAAAAAAATAAAAAGAGAGTTGATAAAAAAAGGCATAAACGAAAAATGGCTTGAAGGAATACTCGGTAAACTTAATGCAAGCGATATAAAAGAAGATAAAAATCTAATTTTAAATTTTATACTTGACGAGATAGAAGCAACTTTTACTTTTGCAAATAATGTCAATAAAAAACCAAATATTCTCATGATGGTTGGACCTACGGGGGTTGGTAAAACTACCTCTGTGGCAAAAATAGCATTAAAGTTTAAAGATGATATTCAAAATGATAGAGTAGCATTCGTAAATTTAGATCACAACAGAGTAGCGGCAAGCGAACAGCTGAGAAGCTATGCTTCTTTGTTTGATATAGATTATGCAGATTTGCAAGAAGAAAGCGAGTTTACTTGGCAGCTGAGCGAGTTTAACGATAAAGAAATTGTTTTTGTTGACACGGGCGGTATATCACCATTTGATATCAAGAAGCTTCTAGATACCGTTTCATTTATTTCTCAAGCATCACAATATGATATCAAAATAGCGCTCGTTCTTTCTGCTACTTTGAAAAAAGAAGACTTAGAAAGTATGTATGAGAACTTTTCATTTTTAAGTTTGGATTATCTGATTCTTACAAAATTTGATGAAACTGCAAGTATTACCGGGCTTGCTGATTTTTTGATTGCTTGCGATATTCCAATGTATTATTTTTCGGTAGGTCAAGATATCCACAACAATCTAATTCCGGCATCAAGCGAATACTTAAGAGAAAAACTTATGAAAGAGTGGCAAAAAATAGAGTGTTAAATCCGGAAGCAAAGAAAAAAGTTATTGTCGGCATGAGTGGCGGAATTGATTCAAGTGTAGTTGCAATTTTATTGCAAGAGGCAGGGTATGAAGTCGAAGGTGTATATATGAAGCTTCACGAAAGAGGCGGTTATCACGAAGCTAATTTTGCAAAAGTAGAGCAGGTCGCATCAAATTTGGGCATCAAGGCGCACTTTTTGGATCTGAGTGAGGAATTTAAAAAAGAGGTATATGATTATTTTGTATCTTCTTACAAAGAAGGTCTTACACCAAATCCGTGCATTGCATGCAATAAAAATATCAAATTCGGCAAAATGTTTGAATTCGCGAAAAGCGTAGGAGCTGATTTGGTAGCTACCGGTCACTATGTCAAATGCGACGGCGTATCTATATATGAAGGCGTTGATAAGAGTAAAGATCAGAGCTACTTTTTGGCGCAAATTGACAGGGCTGTTTTGCCTAATATTCTTTTTCCGCTTGGAGAATGGGTAAAAGAAAATGTAAAAGAGTATGCAAAGAACTATGATTTTCTCTCATCAATTTCAAGTTCCGGAGAAAGTTTAGAGATATGTTTTGTGGAAAATACATACTTAGAGGTTTTAGCAAAACATATGGATGTTGATATGTCCGGAGTTGCGCTTGACAGCAGTGGAAAAGCCGTAGGAACGCACAAGGGATATATGCATTATACTGTCGGAAAAAGAAGAGGATTTTTTGTAAATGGCACACATGATCCCCATTTTGTTTTAGATATAAAACCTGAATTAAATCAAATAGTTGTAGGTAAAAAAGAAGAGCTGGAAGTAAATACTATAGAGATTAAAGATATATCATTGATAGCTGATATTGAAGATGAATTTGAGTGTAATGTTAAAGTAAGATATAGAACAAAATCAGTCCCTGCTACCGTGTCTATAAAGGACAAACATGCGAAAATCGTATTTGAAGAGAGCGTTTTTGGAGTAGCGCGGGGACAGGTAGCAGCACTTTATGATGATGAAAAACTTCTTGGCGGAGGAGTGATAGTCTAAAGGGCATCTCTGGAGCCAAAATCATATGTTTATCAATCTTTGGATATAATATATTAAATATATTAAAAGATGGAGATTTGCCTAATGGGTGGATATATGATTTTTTCAGGTACCGCAAACGAAGAGCTATCAAATGAAATAGCAAAATATTTAGAAATGCCGCTTTCCGGCGCAACTATCAATCGTTTTTCTGACGGCGAAATAAATGTACAAATTGCACAAAGTGTAAGAGGAAAAGATGTTTTTATAGTTCAGCCTACTTGTGCATCAGCTAATGATAATCTTATGGAACTCTTAATTATGACAGATGCCTTAAAACGTTCATCTACCAAGTCTATCACGGCCATAGTCCCTTACTATGGATATGCGAGACAAGATAGAAAAGCAGCTCCAAGAGTTCCAATTTCTGCTAAATTAGTTGCAAATCTCATGGAAACAGCAGGGATCACTAGAATGGTTACCGTTGATCTTCATGCTTCTCAAATTCAAGGCTTTTTTGATATTCCTGTTGATAATCTATACGGCGCTATTTTGTTTGTTGATTATATAAAGTCTAAAAATTTTAAAAATCCAGTCATTGCAAGTCCTGATATAGGCGGAGTTGCAAGAGCTAGATATTTTGCTCAGAGATTAGGTTTGGAAATGGTAATTGTCGATAAAAGACGACAAAAAGCCAATGAATCTGAAGTTATGAATGTCATAGGCGATGTTAGCGGTAAAGATGTGATACTTATAGATGATATGATAGATACAGCAGGGACAATGGTAAAAGCTGCAGAAGCTTTAAAAAAATTAGGAGCAACAAGCGTTATGGCATGTTGTACGCATCCGGTATTGTCAGGTCCGGCATTTGATAGGATAGAAAAAGGCTCCCTTGATGAGTTGGTTGTTGCAAATACAATACCAATGAAACATACTTCAAGTAAAATAAAAATGCTTTCAACTGCTTCAATGCTGGGTGAAGTAATAAGAAGAGTTTATAACAACGAAAGCGTAAATTCTCTTTTTGACGGAAAATAGAATTTATGAATAGTAAAGATCTATTAGAGTATTGAATAGAAATTGTTTTTAAAAGGAAATAAATGGCTATTGTGCCGCAAAGTAATATAAGAAATTTTTCAATTATAGCCCATATTGATCACGGAAAATCGACTCTTGCTGATAGAATAATTCAAGAGTGTGGAGCCATAAGCGATAGAGAGATGTCTGCGCAGGTTATGGATACCATGGATATAGAAAAAGAGCGCGGTATTACTATAAAAGCCCAAAGTGTTAGGCTTGATTATATAAAAGATGGAGTACCGTATGTACTAAATCTCATAGATACTCCCGGTCACGTTGACTTTTCTTATGAGGTGAGCAGGTCTTTAGCCTCAAGTGAAGGCGCTTTGCTTATCGTTGATGCTGCGCAAGGCGTAGAAGCCCAAACTATCGCAAATGTTTATATAGCCATAGAAAACAACCTTGAGCTGCTTCCTGTTGTAAATAAAATAGATCTTCCGGCAGCTGATCCTGACAGAGTACTTCATGAGCTTGAAAATGCTATTGGAATCGATGCAACTGAGCATTGCTTGGTCTCTGCCAAAACAGGGCAGGGTGTAAAAGAGCTTATAGATGCAATCGTTGAAAAGATCCCTGCTCCAAAGGGCGACGAAAAAGCTCCTGCTAAAGCGCTAATATATGATAGTTGGTTTGATAATTATTTAGGGGCATTGGCGCTTGTAAGGGTTTTTGAAGGAAGCCTTAAAAAAGGTCAATTAGCTAAGGTTATGGGTACAAAAAGAGAACATCAAATACTTGATCTTATGTATCCGCATCCGATAGCGCCTACAAAAACAAGTGAAATTCGAACAGGTGAAGTCGGCATAGTAGTAATGGGTCTAAAAAATGTTGATGCTCTCATGGTCGGTGATACTATAACTGATGCCAAAAAACCTACATCAAATGCCATAGAGGGTTTTGCTCCGGCTAAGCCATTTGTATTTGCAGGGATCTATCCGATAGAAACCGATAGATTTGAAGACCTGAGAGATGCGCTTAATAAATTAAAGCTAAATGACAGTTCTTTAAGTTTTGAGCCGGAAAGCTCTATGGCGCTCGGAAGTGGTTTTAGAACAGGATTTTTAGGAATGCTTCATATGGAGGTGGTAAAGGAGAGGCTGGAGAGAGAGTTTGATCTTGATCTAATCGCTACTGCTCCAACGGTTGTTTATGAAGTTTTGCAAACAAATGGAGAAAAGATCGAGATACAAAATCCAAGCGAACTTCCTGAAACTCAAAAAATAGATACTATTTTTGAGCCGTATGTAAAAGCTACGATCCTTACTCCTCAAGAGTTCGTGGGCAATTTGATCAAACTATTAAGCGACCGTCGGGGTATTCAAATCAAGATGGACTATTTAAATGAGACAAGAGTTCTTTTAGAGTACGATATTCCTATGAATGAGATCGTTATGGATTTTTACGATAAGCTCAAAAGTACCACAAAAGGCTATGCAAGCTTTGATTATGAGCCGATAGGATTTAGACTCGGAAAACTTGTAAAACTTGATATTAGAGTAGCTGGAGATATTGTTGACGCCCTTTCTATTATTGTCCCTGATGAAAAAGCAAGAACCAGAGGGCTTGCTTTTGTAAATCAGCTAAAAGAGCTCATACCAAGACAGCTTTTTGAAGTCGCGATTCAAGCTAGTGTCGGGAATACCGTAATTGCTAGAAGCAATGTAAAATCAGTCGGCAAAAATGTAACAGCAAAATGTTATGGCGGTGACATTACAAGAAAGCGAAAGCTTTTGGAAAAACAAAAAGCCGGTAAAAAAAGAATGAAATCCATAGGCAAAGTAGATGTGCCGCAAGAGGCATTTATGGCAGTACTTAAATTGGATGGTTAGATAAATGGGCTGGTCAATACACCTTCATTTGATTTCGGCTATTGCTTGGATAGGTGGAGCCGTATTTATGTTCGTTTTAGGCATTTTTATGCGCGATAAAGCATCGCAAAGAGAAGTATATCCAAGGATAGGACCTCTTTTTGGATACTACCAGATAGTTTCACTTTTGCTTTTGGTAAGTACTGGGGGTTTTATGATATCTCAAAATGGGATGCTTCCTCTTTTGCTGGACGGAAATCAAAGCGAGATAGTATCGACTCTGCAAAAAAAGCTTATTTTGGTCGGTTTTCTAATAGTTTTGACAATCATCCATTTTATCATAGCGCATAAAACGAATACAAAAGAGCGGACTATTTTACAAAATATCATTTCTAGAGGCTCATCTTTGCTTATATTTTTTATAAATCTTTGGATACTTCATTATGCAATAATAATCAGACATTATTTATGAGAAAAATATGCGATGCTTGAGTTGTCAAAAAATATCATTTAGAACATTTTGCAAAGAGTGTCAAAAATCTCTTTTAAAGCCAAATATAACAAAAAGGATTGTAGGCACATTGGATGTTTATAGTTTTTATAAGTATTCCACTATAGAAACTATGCTTTTAACAAAACATACAAATTTGGGATATAGAGTATTTTCTGCAATCGCCGATATAACCTTCAAGCCTTTTATAAATGAGTTTATATTGAATGACAGCAGAAAAATATATATAGTAGGTATTGATGAAAAAGTAAAGAACGGATATTCGCATGTTGCACTTTTGACCAATTCCATGAAAAGCAAATTCTCAAAAGTACTCCATGCGTCACTAATTTCTTCAAATCATACAACCTATTCAGGTAAAACATTGCAATTTCGATTAGAAAATCCTAGATATTTTACATATAGAGGTAAAAAAGATATTGATGTAATTTTGATTGATGATATAATTACAACAGGAACAACATTGCAAGAAGCGCAAAAAGTTTTACAAAAAAGCGGCGTAAACGTACTGTTTGCCCTTACAATGGCAGACGCAAAAGAATAAAAGAGGGATTTATGCATCATAATTTATTGTTGGTTATTGTTGTTTTGGCGATCTCTATTTTTATAAATGTTTTTTTGAAAAAAATTAAGATCCCAACTATCATAGGATATATAACAACCGGATTTATTATTGCTTCATTTTATCATTTTGATACGGAGTCCAAAGAATTTCTAACCCAGCTATCCGAGTTAGGCATAGTGTTTTTGATGTTTACAATAGGTTTAGAGTTTTCTCTGAGCCATTTAAAGAAAACAAAACAAGATGTTTTTGTGTTCGGATTTTTTCAAGTTTTCTTTACGGGACTGATGTTTACATTAATATGCCTATATCTATTTGATATGTCCATAGAAGGCTCGCTTACTATGGGATTTGCGCTTTCTTTGTCATCAACTGCCATAGTGCTTAAGATATTAAATGAAAAAAAGGAGCTTCATTCAGGGTATGGCAAGGTTGTTCTTGGGGTTCTAATTTTTCAAGATCTAGCAGTTATTCCAATACTAATAATGCTTTCTATTTTTATATCCAATAATCAATCGCTAGATAAAGTTTTAATCACTTTATTTATAAATTCAATAGTAGTAATTGTTATATTTTTGGTAATAGAAAAATATATCATTGAAAGATATTTCAAGCTTATTGCATATACAAAATCTGAAGAGATTTTTTTAATATCGGTATTGTTCCTAGTGACTTTAACATCTTTTTTTGCCGAACAAATGGGATTTTCATATTCATTGGGCGCTTTTTTGGCAGGGATGATGCTAGCTGAGACAAAATACCGCTTTAGAATAGAATCAGATCTTGTTCCTTTTAGAGATTTGCTGCTCGGATTGTTTTTTATAACTATTGGAATGCAGATAGACTGGCATGTAGCCATAAATTATATATTTGAAATTTTATTAATCACTGTCGCGATAATATCAATAAAAGCTTTTGTTGTTTTTACGGCACTATATCGTTTTATTCAAAAAAGAACCGTATTGAAAACAACAATTGCCTTAAGTCAAGTAGGGGAATTTGCGCTTGTAATATTTACTTTGGCACATTCAGGAAAAATAATAAGCAGTATAGAAAATCAAATATTAGTTGTTTCGGTTATTCTGTCAATGATTTTATCTCCTTTTATGTTGAAAAATATTAAAAATATCGCCGATTTTTTTATGCCCGAACCGACAATACTTAGAAAAAGGGCATATAAGGATGGCGGCTTTGATGATCATATGATCATATGCGGATATGGACCTGTCGGTAAAAATGTAGCAAAAAGTCTAAAAGAACTCGGTATAAATTATGTTATATTGGAGCATGATATAGTCCTTGTAGATAAAGCAATCGCAAGCGGTGAAAAGAATATCTTTTTTGCAAATGCCGCACAAAAAAGCGTCTTAGAGCATTTCAATGTCAAGGGTTCTAACGGTGTAATAGTATCGATAGCCAATGAAAAGCAAAAAAGATTGATATGTGAAAATATAGTATCTATTAATAAAAATATCAATATCGTTGTTGTTGTAAATAATGAAAATGAAGAAAAAATATTGGAAGATCTGGATATAAAACATAGGGTCTGGTAAACTTTAGACCTATTTTTATTTGAATTCAAAGAGGGTTTTCTC
>DYMX01000026.1 GCA_020721345.1 Sulfurovum sp. | reverse complement strand
ATTCTCCACCAATTGTAGCGTAGAGATAGTGCTATAGATAACACTGACAAGATAATAAGCATAAATATCACTTCACAATTACCTTTTTGTAATATTTTATATATTCATCGCAGATTGATGAGAGCATAAATTTTTCTCTATTCTTTACACAAAATATTTCAAACTCTTTTTGGTATTTTGTGAGATTAGTGTGCATCCCAGTAATCTTGGAGGCTATTTCAAACCCATCTATCAAAAACTGTTTTGGTAATACTTCATTACAGCCACCAACCTCAGTAGATATAAATAGTTTGGCGTAAAATATAGCTTCAAGCATAGTGATAGGAAACCCCTCACTGTGTGAACTCATCACTACCATATCTGCATTTTGCATTCTTTGTGGAATATCAGTCTGGAAACCAACTAGATTGATTTTATCCTCAAGCTTTAGAGATGATATGAGCTTGGTTAATGCTTCTTTCTCTTTGCCATCTCCTATAATATCTAGTCTAAAATCAAAATCAAGTTTTGCACACTCATTTATGAATATATCAAAACCTTTGATTTTATCAAGCCTGCCTACTGCGACCATACTAAAAATATCATTGCCACCACTTGGTATTATTTCAACAGGTGTGATACCGTTATATATCATTCGCACATTTTTAATAGATATACTATTTTTGATAGACTCAGAGGCTGCTGTTACATTTTTTAGTTGATTAAAAACTCTACCTTTGCGTGGATTATGTTTTGTGGCTACATGTGTTGAGCTTACAAAGTAGCTTAATCTGTGAAATACGGCTGATGCTTTTGAAAAATGTGTATGTAGAATATCAAATTTATTTGATGTAAAAATCTTATATAGTTCAAAATAAAAAAATGGATTAAATTTATTGTCACTTGTTTTGTATAATATAACATTTACACTACTAGCTATCCTGCCTAGAAACTTTGCGTCTTTTGGTACGAGAAGTGATACTTCAACTTCACCTTTGAGCGACATCTCATTGGCTAAATCTACATAAACCTCACCTCTCCCTAGACCAACAGATGTTACGAAATGACAAATTTTCATACAATCTCCTCATAAACATTCAAAGTCTTCTCCACCATCTGCTCCAATGAGAAATTTTTACAGATGTAATTATACCCATTAAATGACAATTCTTTGGCAAGTCTTATTTTGTTAGCCAACTCTTTTTCATCTCCAACTTCAAAGAAATATCCATTTTCATCAGTCACTATTATATCTCTAACGCCACCATGGTTTGTGGCAACTACTGGAGTGTTCATGGCAATAGCTTCAGCGACACTGCGTCCAAAACTCTCAGGTTTTTTTGATGCACTTACAACAACATCACTCAAAGTATATATTTCTGCTACATTACTTTGCGAACCAGCGAAAATGACTTCATTTTCCATCCCTAGTTCTTTTGTCAGTTTTTTTAAACTTTCAAAATAATTTTCTTTGTCTTTTTGTACACCACCAACTATCAAAGCTTTTATATTTGGTACATTTTGTTTTACCAATGCCACTGCTTGTATAAATGTCTCTATATCTTTAAGTTGTGTTATTCGTCCTACGGTTGAAATAATAAACTTATCTTTTAATCCATATTTTTTTTTAAAATCTAAAATAAATTTTTTATCTATATTTTTTGGATTAAAAAGTTTCAAATCTATACCCCTAGGGATTACTGTGATTTTCTTGCTTTTGGTTTGATAGTTGGTTTGCATATACTCTTTTATACTCTGACTAACAGCGATTACGGCATCGCCTTTAGTCATTATACGACTATAAAAATTGACTGAATTAAATCCATGCACTGTAGTAACGAACGGTATATGAAGAGTTTTATTTGCAAAATATGTAAGCCATGCCGGCACTCTGCTCCTAGCGTGGATGATGTCGGGTTTTAACTCTTTGAGCAGCTGTCTGAGTTTATAAATACGCCATGGAGCAGTGAGGATATTTTTGCTAGCCACATCAAATTTGATATGCTTGCCACCGTCTTTTTCTATGGTTGAAACCAATTTGCCACCATTACTGATGACTATGCTTTCATGACCCAGCTTTACAAACTCACGACTAAGCTCCATCGTCCCACGCTCTACACCACCTTCATTTAGTTCTGGCAAGAGTTGTATTATTTTCATTTTTCTTCCTTGTGTAGTCTGATAATATTTGATAGTTCATCTTCCCTAGGCAATAGCCCCTCTAAATCTTTTGGCATTGAACTATTTGTAGTATATGTTGATATGCCCATAGGTTGCACTATATTTTGCAAGGCATATTCTACCTCAAGTCCATCTTTATATGTACACAATATGATTCCAATCGATGGACTTTCATGTGACATTTTCATTTTATCGTTTAGTAGATTGAGATAAAAGTTCATTTTTCCTGCATATTCTGGCTTGAATTTACCTATTTTTAACTCTATTGCCACAAGTGCATTTAGCTTCCTATGGAAAAACAATAAGTCTATATAGTAGTCATTTTTATCAAGTGTTAGTTTATATTGATTGCCAATGAAGCTAAAACCATATCCAAGTTCCAATAGAAACTTTTTGATATTTTCTATGAGTTGATTTTCTACTTCTCTTTCATGGGCATCTTTTGCAATTTCTAAAAATTCCAAGTTGTACTCACTTTTGATTATATCTTGTGCAAGTTCTGATAAATGGGATGGCAGAGCTATCTTAAAGTTGTTTGATTTATTTTCTCCTTTATCTCTAATAAAAAGATTTGTTTTTATGTGATGCATAAGCACATTTCTATTCCAACTATTTTCTATAGTGTTTTTGATGTAGTATTCTTTTTCTGTATCATCTTTTAGCTTTTCAAAAATGAGTATATTTTGACCCCAAGATATTTCTCGCACAGCTTGTGCGAGTTTTTCATTATCCTTGTATGACAAATAAAAATTCCTCATTCTCCAAAGATTTGAACTTGAATAACCACTCTTTTCTCCAAATTCGTTTATCAAATCGTGGGACATGCTCTCAACTATAGATTTACCCCATCCTAATGCTTCTTGTTTCGCAACTATCTCTTTGCCTATATCAAAATATAACTCTATCATTTGTCTATTAACAGATAATATGGCTTTGCTTTTAGCGCTATATATCTTGCTTTTTAAAGCTAGTATAAAATCTTTGTAATTTATATCTAGAATAAGATTGGTATTATCTATCTTCATGCTTTTAAGCCTTTAACAAATTTTCTAAAATCTATTTTTTTATTTCTGTTCTCTATTTTACCATTAAATATATGCAAATATCCATCAGCTTCGAGTCTAGAAATCAAATCATCAAACTTATTTGATTTTTTTGATCGTAGTGGCAAAATAACTACATTTGCCTCTCCATATGAGATACTTTCACTTATCATGGATGTACTGTCACTTGTTATAAAAACAGTATCGCAGTGTGCTAAAAAATCAGGTATAGGGTTAACCCTGTTTTGGGAATATATGACTTCATAGTCAAAATGATAACTTTTTATAAAATCCTCAATTTCTTTTGGCGTTCTTGGGGACGAGGTAATGGCGATCTCAAGATCCTTGAATCGTTCTTTTATAAAATCTAACTGCTCTTTTAGCTTGTCTTTATTCATCTCCAAATAATTGTTATTTCCGCCTATCGCGATGCCGACCGATTGTCTATTTGGTCTGTATATCCCAAGAGGTTTTATAAAGGAAAAATTAGCAGGAATTTCTATGATATTTGATTGCTTTGGCGGATTGTCATGAGTTTGGGCAAATATAATATCAAAATCATATCCGTATCCACGAGGAAGCATCATAGTGACAGACTTGATCTTTAGTTTTTTTGCCATAACTTTTGCGGCATAATAAGTGCCTGAGCCGGCACATAATACAATTTTAAAAGAAGTATCATTTATCTTAAAACTATCAAATAAAAATGCAGTATAAATACCTAAAAAATCAAATAAATATGACAATAATTTAAAAAATCTATTTTTAAATCCTACATCAACAATATCATATGGTAATCCCATATGTGTGCAAAAAGCTATCGATTGGTTAAGGTGACCTTTTTTGCCATCACTCAAAATAAGCGCTCTACTCACCATCTCCACCTATTGTGCATCCAAAACCATTGGTTTGTATCTCTGGCGATCATATGTTCTATAGCGGCATTATATTTTGCGGTCATTGCAAAAAGCTTTTCTTTTTCTTCTTTTATCTCCCCAGCTTTATACTCTATTGGTTCATCTATATACATCTTATATTTCCCGTGAGATTTTCTTACCACACTTATAGGAACAACTAATGGATCAAATTTTAATTTCAAAGAAGCAGTAGATAGAGTTGTAGGTGCATCGAAACCAAAAAACGGTACATTCGCACTATGCGTTCCGCTAGTTTTTTGATCTATGAGCATACCGACATTTCCACCGCTTTTTAGTGTTTTTGCCATTGCCACCATAGAGCGGTTCTTGTCTATTGCTCTATTGCCGAATTTCTCGCGAAACGGTGTAGTGATCTCTTTCTCTATGATCTTGTTACTCCCTATCCTGCCAATGGCGAGCATAGGCAATCCACTGGAAGCCAAAAACTGAGCCGCAAGTTCCCAGTTGGAGTAGTGCGCAGTTATGACGATAATGCCATTTGGCACATTTGACGAAAGAGCGGCTAACTTTTCTTTTGCTTCTTTCAAATTGATGATAGCGCTGTCTATATCAAATCTATCTACAAACATAAACAAAATCTCTGCAACACTCTGAGAAAGTTCCAAATAAACCTTTTTTGCTTTTTCAAAAGCTTCATTTCGCTCAAGATTATAAATTTTTTGTAAATTTTTTATAGTTAATTCTCTTCTGCTCTTAAGGCAATAAAAACCTAAAAGAAAAATAACTTTTACTTTAAAATATATCAAACTTTTTGGCAAAATCTTTGCTATGAGCAAAAAGGATCGAACAAATTGATATTGTATTTGCTGTATAAATATATTTCTTCTTAATTTTTTAGACGACAACCATGATCCCTTACATGCATTACTATCGATATTTTACTCTATAGTTCATAATAGTTTAGCGTGCTTACAAATTAGGTTTAACAAAATTAGATATAATCTTAAACCATTACAAAGAAAGTTGGACTATGATAGGGATCGTTAACTACAATATGGGCAATTTAGCCTCCGTTTCAAACGCTTTTACTAAGCTTAACATCGAAACTAGCATAGAAAGCGATCCCAAGAATATTCAAAACTATGACAAACTTTTGCTTCCTGGAGTCGGTGCATTTGGCGATGCAATGGATCATTTAAAGAAAAGCGGCATGGATGAAGCTATCAAAAATTTTGCAGCAAGCGGCAAACCTTTACTTGGAATATGTCTGGGTATGCAGCTGCTTTTTGACAGTAGCGAGGAGTTCGGAAATCATAAGGGGCTAGGACTTATTGAAGGCAGTGTAAAAGCCTTTGATCCAAGTCATTTTGACCATCCGCTCAAAGTTCCGCATATGGGCTGGAATGAACTCTTTGCGCAAAAACAGAGTCCATTGTTTGATGGAATGAAAAAAGAATTCTATCTTTATTTTGTACACTCATATCATGTGGTGTGTGATGATAAATATACCATAGGCGCCACGCATTATGGATATAAATTCACAAGCGCTGTTCAAAAAAATAACATTTACGGTTTTCAGCCGCACCCAGAAAAAAGTCATGACAACGGGCTTAAAATATTAGAAAACTTTGCAAAATTATAAGGAATAACAAAATATGACGATATTACCGGCAATAGATCTAAAAGACGGGAAAGCCGTCAGGCTTACAAAAGGGCTTATGGAAAGCGCCAAAATATACAGTGATGAGCCGTGGCAGGTTGCCGTGCGTTTTGAAGAGCTTGGAAGCAAGTGGGTGCATTTAGTTGACCTCAACGGCGCATTTGCAGGCATCCCTCAAAATCTAGAGCAGATAAAAAAAATAAGGCAAAATTGTAATTTGTCTTTGGAACTGGGAGGGGGCATAAGAGATGAAGATACGATAAAAATGTATCTTGATCTTGGAGTTGATAGGGTAATTTTAGGCTCAATAGCGCTTAAAGATCCGGCATTTGTAAAAGATATGGCAAGCAAATATAGAGTTGTTGTCGGTATTGATGCTATTGACGGGATGGTTGCGGTAGAAGGATGGGCGGAAGTAAGTTCTGTCAAAGCGACCGATCTAGCCAAAGATTTTAGAGATGCCGGCGTGGAGGCTATTATTTGCACCGATGTCGGCAGAGACGGTATGATGAGTGGGCTAAACATTGACTTTACTGAGTCGATCAAAAACTCTTGCGGACTTGAAACCATAGCAAGCGGCGGACTTAGAGATATAGAAGATATAAAAAGACTACTCAAAACGGATATTGACGGAACGATCGTAGGCAAAGCATTTTACGAAGGAACGCTTGATCTCAAAGAGGCGTTTGAGTTATCGCAAGCGTAGGTGTGAGTGTGGATATGAATATCGTCATTGCGAACGAATGTGAAGCAATCCATTATAATAAATGGACTGCCGCGACTTTTACAAAGTCTAGCAGAGACAAACAGAAAGGAAAAAAATTGAACAAAGAATATTTTGAACTAACAATAACCACAAATGAAAAATACGCAGATTTTTTATCTGATATCATTTGTTCTATTAGCGATGACGGTGTCGAAGTTGATAAAGAAAAAATAATAGTTAGGAGCGAGGATGACCTTTCCCCTCTCCAAGAGCAGATACAAGATATATTTAAGGGGGATGAAGAAATTAAAGTTACTTTTACTTTAGAAAAAAAAGAAAACAGCGATTGGGTAGGAGCATACAAAGCATCTATAGAACCCATAGAAGCCGGAGAGTTTTATATACATCCAAGCTGGTATGGTGAAAAAGAAGACAGGATAAATATCACCATCGATCCTGCGCTTGCCTTTGGTTCAGGACATCACGCCACAACGGCAAGTTGTCTTACAATGATAAGCAAACATCTCAAACCAAATTTTAGCGTAATTGATGTTGGGTGCGGAAGCGGGATACTTGCTCTTGCGGCCAAGAAAAAAGGAGCTTTTAGCGTTGATTTGTGCGATACCGATATTCAAGCCACTTCAAGCGCAAAAGAAAATTTTACACTAAATAATGAAACATTTGACGACATTTGGGAAGGAAGCGTCGGAGCTGCAAAAAAACAGTATGATTTTGTTTTGGCAAATATCATAGCAGATGTTTTAGTAATGATTTCAAATGACTTAAAAAAAGCAACTAAAGAAAATGGTTTAATTGTTCTTTCGGGAATTTTAGATAAAAAAGCGGACTTAGTAATTGATGCCTTTAAAGATTTGCATTTATTGGATAAAATACTAAAGGACGAGTGGGTAACACTTGTTTATAAAAAATGAATGGATGAAGGAAAAAAATGGCAGAAAATAATCAAGACAACGATATAAATAAGAACGATAATAAAAATAAAAAAAATAATTTTTTCAACGAAAATCCGCTTTTGGCATTTGCAATATTTTCCATTATTTTAATACTTATATTTAAATCTTTTGTGGGAGAGGAGGGTGGCACAAGCCCTATGGGAAAACTTATAAATGGCGGAGCAACCCAAACAAAACAGGTTAAATATTCTGAAGTCAAAAATGTCATTAAATCAGGAAATGCAAAAAGCGCAAAAATAACGCCGACAAATATAGAAGTTATTGCAAACGAGAAGGGCAAACAGATAAGATATGTCGCTTCAATGGTGCCGACAGGCGACAAAGAGCTAACAACACTGCTTGAAGATAAAAAAGTAGTATATGAAGGCGTGATGGGAGGAGGATTTTTCTCCGAGCTTATAGGCATGTTGCTGCCTATACTTATATTTTTTGCGATATGGATGTTTTTGGCAAAAAGAATGAGTAAAAGTATGGGTGGTGGCATACTAGGAGTTGGCAAATCCGATAAACTTATAAACTCTGAAAAACCAAATACAAAGTTTAGTGATGTCGCAGGTGCCGATGAAGCAAAAGAAGAGGTAAAAGAGATCGTCGATTTTCTTAAATATCCGGAAAGATATATAGAGCTTGGGGCCAAAATACCTAAAGGTGTTTTACTTGTAGGGCCTCCAGGCACCGGTAAAACTCTACTTGCAAAAGCTGTTGCAGGCGAGGCAAGCGTTCCGTTTTTCTCGGTTAGCGGGTCAAGCTTTATAGAGATGTTCGTTGGTGTAGGCGCAAGCAGAGTTAGAGATCTGTTCGAACAGGCAAAAAAAGAAGCGCCTTCTATCATCTTCATTGATGAGATCGATGCGATCGGGAAAAGTAGAGCAAGTGGAGCTCAATTTGGCGGAAATGATGAAAGAGAACAAACTCTTAACCAGCTTCTAGCAGAAATGGATGGCTTTGGGGCAAAAACACCTGTAATCGTATTGGCTGCAACAAACCGTCCTGAAGTTTTAGATGTAGCCCTTCTTAGACCTGGCAGGTTTGACAGACAGGTCTTGGTTGATAAGCCGGATTTCGAGGGCAGACTGGCCATTTTGCAAGTTCATATAAAAGATGTTAAATTGTCAAAGAATGTTGACTTAGAAGTCGTTGCCAAAGGCACTGCAGGATTAGCTGGGGCGGATCTGGCTAATATCATAAATGAAGCAGCGCTTCTAGCAGGAAGAAACAATAAAAAAGAGATAGAACAAAGCGATCTTATGGAAGCAATAGAGAGAGCTTTTGTTGGACTTGAAAAGAAAAACAGAAAGATAAATGAGTTAGAGAAAAAAATCGTTGCGCATCATGAAAGCGGACATGCGCTAATTGCCGAATTAACCAAAGGCGCTACAAGGGTGACAAAGGTTTCTATTATTCCTAGAGGACTTGGAGCATTAGGCTACACACTTCATCTGCCTGATGAAGAAAATAGATTTTTAAAGCAAAAACATGAGCTGCTTGCAGAAGTTGATGTGCTTTTAGCCGGTCGTGCGGCAGAGGATGTTTTCTTAGGAGAAATAAGCACCGGAGCATCAAATGACCTCCAACGCGCAACCGATATACTAAAGGCTATGATATCTGTTTATGGCATGAGTGACGTTGCAGGACTTATGGTTTTAGAAAAATCAAGCGGTAACAATTTCCTAGGCGGCGGACAAACTATAAAAGACTATAGCGAAAAAACGGCTGAAGCGATAGATAATGAAGTCAAAACTATGCTTAACAGACACTATAACGGCGTAAAAGAAAGGTTAGTTGCTTACCGTGGCGCCGTAGAAGAAATGGTAACTGTTCTAATGGACACAGAGGTTATAGAAGGCAAAAAGGTAAGAGAAATAATTGCCGATTTTGAAGAAAAAAACGGAATGGAAAGCAAACTGGTCCATAAGGATAAAGAGTAATTTATGAAACCAGAAAAAATAGCTTTTTTACTGCCTAACTTTTTTACGGCGGCTTCTATTTTTCTTGGGATGCTAAGCATTGTAAAAGCATCTAACGGTGAATTTGAAATATCCGCATGGCTTATAATGGCCGCTACCGTCTTCGATGGGCTTGACGGCAGGATAGCTAGACTAACAAATACAATGAGTAATTTTGGCGCAGAATTTGATAGTCTAGCCGACATTGTTGCTTTTGGCGTAGCGCCAGCTATGCTTTTGTATTTTTATATAGGTCATGACTATGGAAGATTTGGATTTTTGGTTACGGCTCTATTTGTGATATTTGGATCTATTAGACTAGCTCGTTTTAACTCTGCTTCACAAAATAAAGAACCGTCAGTTTTTATTGGACTTCCGATACCCGCCGCGGCATCTGCAATTACCATGGGGGTTCTTTTTTTATTGGATTATGAATTCAAAAATCTAAATATAATTTTTTTGATCATAACATTAATTATCAGCGTGCTTATGGTAAGCAACATCAGGTACCCGTCTTTGAAAAAAATAGATGTAAATAATACTTTTTTTTATAAATTATTGGTAATTTTTACTTTTGTTTTTTCTATTATTTATATTTATAGCATTGAAGGAATTGCGCTAATTATCTTAGGCTATGTGCTATATGGACCGATTAGGGCTATTTATTATCTGATAAAAAGCAAAAAAAGAGTTTAGTTTATTGTGTGAGCAATGAACAGTTGTCATTGCGAGGAGCTTGCGACGAAGCAATCCATTTATAATATTGAATTTATGGATCGCCACAGGTTAAAGCCTTCGCGATGACGAATTTAAAACTTATATTTTAATTGTGTATAAACATATCTACCGGGCTCATTGAGTACCATAGTATCAGTTCCGCCTGCAAGTAAAGTAAGGTCTTTGTAGCTGTTGGAAACAGCGTATGTACTATCAAAAAGATTATCAACACCCACTACGAACTCCAATCCGCTGCCAAGATTTTTTGTTGCTTTTAGATTTACAACATTATACCCATCAAGTTTTTGCTCGCCATTGGCATCATCAATTCTACTCCAAGGCGCTACCGCTATCAATTGTCCTTCAAGTTTAAAAGTGTCATTGTAGTTGTATATTGCTCCAAGAATTGCCTTAAACGGCGATATATCAGGAAGATTGGTATCTGTTTGCCCTGTCAATGGATTATCTTTTGCGCCTCGTTGATATGCTACGCCTGTATCGATCGTCAATTTTTCTGTCGCATACCATGAGCCGCTCATCTCTATGCCATATAATGATGCGTCAACATTTTCATATGTATTGCTAGTTGCATTGTAAGCTATAAAGTTATCAAGTTTGCTATAAAACAGTTTTGATTTGAGATCAAAGTTTTCAAATTTCTTTTCAAACCCGAGATCTATTTCATTATTTGTCACATTGTCCAAGTTAGGATTACCTATAACAGCGCCTGTGTTACTTGTAAAATAAAGCTCTTTAGCATCAGGTACGCGATTTGATCTTCCGGCTCCTGCAAAAACTTTAAGCGTTTTGTCAATACTATATGTTCCAAGCGCATAGCCGCTCAAGTCGTTAAAATCTTTTGTTTTAACGCCCGCTTTTTCAATTTGTGTATCATCGTATCTTGCTCCAAGTTCTACAGTAAGCGCATCACTGACTTTGATTTTATCTTTTGCAAATAGCGCTTTATTTGTCGTATCAACATCATCTATCCTTTTCCTAACAAAAGTTGTACCATTCGCATAATATGAGCCGTCCCAGTTTCTTTTGCTCGCATCAAGACCTGCTGTTATTTCGTGATTGCTTACATCAAATGTATTTGTAAGCTTTGCGCCATTCATTTCTGTTTCAAGGTGAGATACCATATAGTTAGTTGCGCCGGCAACCCTATACTCTGAACTCATTGGATGATCGACTGTCGATCTGTAAGCGTCAAGCGTTAATTTTTTCGAATATGCCCCTAGGTCTTTAGCGGTATATTTTGCTATCAACACATCAGAATCATCGTATATGGCATCCATCGGGGTATTTGGATAGAGAATATTATCGCTTCTATTCATAGTATAACTAAGCTCCAACTCTTGATTATCGCTTATGTTCCAAAACAGTTTGCCTAAAAGAGTTTTTTTAGTAAATGCATCTAGATCTTGGTATGCTGTTTGATACTGATTTCCTGCTACTGCATTGCCGTCAAGAATTGCCTGAGCGATCTGCTCTACAAAATCATCGCCGTTGCCGTCTTTGTATTGCGATCCGTTCTCTGCTGAACCGCCCAGCAAAAATCTAAGCTTCTCCGTGCCGCCGCTAAGCATAAATGAGCCTTTGAGATAGTCCCAGCTTCCTGCATTCACGCTTACTTCACCGTGTGTCTCTTTTGTAGGTTTGAGCGTGTGAACTTTCACATCAGCTGAAAGTGAACCAAGATCACTTACATTAAACGGTCCTTCGTTGATCTCAATATAATCAACATTATTTGACAATACATGCGATATAGGCGGATCCATTCTGTTTGGACATGCGCCACATACTTTAGCGCCGTCGATCGTTACCGTAATATTGTCTTTCTTTTGTCCACGGATCAAAATATCATTTGATATACCGCTTCTTCTAGAGATATTGATATTTGCCTTTTCTTTTGAAAGCGCCTCTCCAAGGTCGACCGACCTTATCTCTTCGCCTCTTACATCTTTTACAACCGTTGTGTCAACTTTTTCTTCTACATCAATTGTTCCTAAACTTTCACTTGCATTTATTGCCGTTATACAAACAAGCGATAATCCCAACATTCTAAACATCATCGAATGACTCCTTCTTTAAATTAAAATATAAAATTATCAAAAGATTGTTAAGCGAGTGTTAAATTATGTTAAATGGGTGTTAAGTTTAAAGAATTATTTTTGAAATATCCAAAATTACTTTTGTCCCTTGATTTTTTTTAGACTGTATAATAATGCCGATATTCTCTTGATCGCAATACTCTTTAACAATCGCCAATCCTATGCCCTTGCCGTCATTCTCTACATCGCCTTGATAATAACGGTCATATATATTAATGATCTGCGCATCATCCATTCCTATGCCGCTATCAATAATTTCTATAGCATTCTTTGCTATTTTTATAGTTATAGGTTGATCTTTGGGTGAATATTTCATAGCATTTGATATTATATTTTCTATCATTTGCTCAAAACCGATCTTGTCTGTAAATATCACTGTATCGCTCAGATCAAAAATAAATTCATTCCTTTCCTGATCCATAAAAGGCTCACAGCACTCTTTTATAGCGCTATCCGCAAAAAACTCTTCTTTCTTTATCGGTAAAATTTCTTTCGTAATGTTGTAAACTAATGTCTCATAGAGTCTTTTGAGTCTAGAGCTTGCATGCTCGATTCTCTCCAATCTTGTTATATCTTTTTGCAATGTTAGATTTTTTGATAACATTTTTGAATTTGCAGTTATTGTCGTAAGGGGGATATTTAATTCATGTATGATCTCATCAGTTATATGTAGTAGATTTTTTTCTATTTTATATTTGGACTCAAGTAAATAGGAGACAAATATATAGCCAAACCCTGTCGATACGATAACCATAAGAGCTAATGAGACGAAAAAAGATAAATTGTAAAAACCATAATATCTACCAAAAAAATATGGAGCTAGCCAAAGCAATATCAAAAGTATCTCTAAAACCGCAACTGCGACTATGATCTCTTTTTTTATCTTTTTAAACAATACCCTATGCCTCTTATATTTTCAAGATGATCGCCAAAGTATTTTTTTAACTGCGTTACATAAACCCTTATTGAACCATCACTTGCTTCACTTGCGCTGCTCCAAATAGAATTTTTTATCTCATCGCTTGAAACTACCCTGCCGTTTGTTTCAATAAGAACTTGCAAAAGCTGTCCTGCTTTTGTACTTAACTCTTGCTCAGTGTCTTGAAAAAATAGCTTTTTGCTGTGTATATCAAAAGTAAATCCGCAAACAAGCACCTTATCGTCCCTGCTCTGCCTTTTTAATAATGCGTGAACACGACAACTTAGCTCATCAAGATCGATCGGTTTTTTTAGATAATCATCCGCGCCTACTTCAAATCCCTGCTTCAATGATGCGGTATCGTTTTTTGAAGTTATGAACATTGCAGGAGTTTTATCTCCGCTTGCGCGAAGTTTTGTTAATATTTCAAAACCACTCTCATATGGCAGTTTAACGTCAAAGAGGTAACAATCATACCTTTTTTTATAACTCAGCTCAATTGCGCTATATGGGTCAAATGCGCTATCGACACTATATCCATCATCCTCTAGAAAATCTTTTAGAGTAGCGTTCAATACCCTATCATCTTCAAGCAATAATAACTGCACTCCCATGCTTATTCCTTTTTATTATAGATACATACCGCCGTTCACTTTTAATGTCTCACCAGTGATATAGCTGGCATGATCGCTAAGCAAAAATGCTACTGCATCGGCAACTTCTTTTGCTTCGCCAAATCTTGAAAGAGGAATTTTAGAGACAAATGCCGCTTTTACCTCTTCTTTTAAAACTTCCGTCATCTCTGTAGCTATGAATCCAGGAGTAATAGTGTTAAATCTTATTCCTCTGCTAGCGCCCTCTAATGCAAAGCTTTTATTCATAGCTATCATACCGCCCTTACTTGCGGCATAATTGGTCTGACCTGCATTTCCGCTCTCTCCCACGATGGAGGCGACATTTACAACCGAGCCGAATCTTGCTTTGCTCATTGTCTTAAGGGCTTCTCTGCAACCCATAAAGGCTGATTTTAAATTTGCCTCAATGACACTCATAAAATCGTCCACACTCATACGAAGAGCAAGTTTGTCATTTGTAATTCCTGCATTATTGACAAGATAACTAAGTCCTCCGTCAGCCTCAACTATCTTTTTGATCGCATCAACAAAAGCACTCTCTTCGCTTACATCAAAACCTAGAACATCAGCAACTCCGCCAAGCTCTTCGATTGCTTTTTTTACATTAAGCGCTTCAGCCTCGCCATTACGATAGTTTATCCAAACTTTAAGACCGTAACTAGCCATAACCTTGGCTATCTCAGCTCCTATGCCTCTACTTGAACCTGTTATTAAGACATTTTTCCCGCTAAATTTCATCTAAATCCTTTTTGCTTTGTTTTTTTCATCACAAGAAAACAGTCTCTCTTTTATATATTCGAATTCTTTATAATCATCATCTTCTATTTTATCACTATATATGATGTGATTTAACTGCTCCAATATATGCATCTTGCTTAACTTGTCGTTGCATAATGCTTCATTTATGATATCCAAATGCGTCTCGAGATCAATATCGCCTTGCATTGCATTTGACAGGAGTCTCATACCCTCATCATGAGAACAATCAAAGTCTGCTCCCAACATATCGCAAAAAAGCGGTCCTTCTTTATTGATATCTCTTTTGTCTTTTTTTACTATATAAGCCAAAAGTGCCGCAACCGAGTTTTTTATCTTTGTTTGCATATTTTATCCTTTAAGGGCATCTCTAAATATAAAATCATATCAAATTAAAGCTTTATCCATTTCTTTGGGAATTTCCAACCTTAAAAGCTTCAAAACCGTCGGAGCAATATTGTTTAGCCCGCCGCTACTTGCGATATTTTTCACGCCATCGGCAATAATAAAACACCAAACATCTCCAATAGTATGATTGGTTAAAGTGTGCCCAGCTCCATCGCACATCTCTTCGCAATTTCCATGATCACTGGTAATGATTACTGCATAATCTTTGGCTTTTGCTACGTCTAATATCTGCAGTATTTCATTATCAACTGCCTCAACGGCTTTAACCGCCGCTTCGTAATTTCCCGTATGACCTACCATATCACCATTTGCAAAATTAACAACAACAAAATCATACTCTTTTTTCATAGCATCTCTCACTGCCTCTCCTACCTCTGGAGCAGACATTTGTGGCAACATGTCGTATGTTCTAACATTAGGGCTTGGAATGAGAACCCTATCTTCGCCCTTAAACGGCTTTTCTATACCGCCGTTTAAAAAAAATGTTACATGGGCATATTTTTCAGTTTCTGCGGTATGAAACTGCGTAAGTCCAGCTTTACTTATAACTTCTGCCAAAGTATTTACGGGATTATCTTTTGGAAATAAAACAGGATATGTAAAATTTGCATCATAAAGAGTCATTGTCGCAATATTTATATCACACTTTCTAGTCTCAAAATGATCAAAACTTTTATCCCCAAGAGCTGCGGTTATCTCTCTTGCCCTATCAGATCTGAAATTTATCATCAGAAAAGAATCTCCATCGGCAATACCGTTAAATCCATCAAATGCAACAGGCTCTATAAATTCATCATTTTCACCTTTTTTATAACTTTGCTCTATATATTCCAAAGGCGTTAAATCTGTTTTTGGAGCAGCATTTACTAAAGCATCATATCCTTTCTTAACCCTCTCCCATCTATTGTCCCTATCCATGGTATAAAATCTGCCGCCTATTGTAGCTATACCTATACGCTCATCGCATATCTCTTCAATTTGAACCAAAAACTCTTTTGCGCTTGTGGGGGCCACATCTCTGCCGTCTGTTATGAGATGAAGCCATATTTTTTTACCTTGATCTTTTGCCAATAGCGCAATTTCTATGATATGATCTATATGTGAATGCACACCGCCGTCACTCATGAGACCGATTAAGTGCAAAGTATCGCTTTTGCTTAGCAGCGAATTTAAGGCATCATTTTTCTTTATGCTTCCGTCATCTAATGCTTTTGATATTTTAACTAGATCTTGGTATAAAACCCTTCCGCTGCCTATGGTCATATGCCCTACTTCACTATTTCCCATCTGTCCTTCCGGCAAGCCTACACTTAAACCGTGCGTAGAAATAAGAGTATGCGGCACATTTTCAAAAAGATAGTCGTAAGCTCTTTTTTTTGCTCCTAAAAATGCATTATAGCTTGCATATGGTTTGTGCCCTATGCCGTCTGTAATTATAAGAATAGTTTTTTGTCCTCTCATTACTTCTCTTTTTCTTTAATCTAAATAACATAGTATGTATATAATTGACTTTATTATATCAAATTTTCAATGATTAAATACTACAATGTATTATAAGCCCTGTCTCCTGCATCACCGATACCAGGCAAAATGTATTTTTTATTGTTTAGCTCTTTATCGATCTGCGCTATATATATCAACATCTTTATGTCTTGAGCTGACAAATTCTAGACCCTCAGGCGAACCGATAACATTAAAGCTGATTATTTTGGCAGGGTTTTTCTTTTTTATAATATTTACAGCATAATCTAGTGATCCGCCTGTTGCCACCATAGGATCAAGCAAGACGGCTATCTTTCCTTCAAGATCTGGAACTCTATCATAAAACAATCTACTCTCAAATGTTTCCTCATCTCTTTTGAGAGCTAAAAAACCCGCTTTTGCGTCAGGCATCACTTCCATCACTCCATCAAGCATTGGAAGCGCTGCTCGCAGAATCGGAATAAAAACATATTTATCTTCTTCAAGAAATAAAAACTCTTGTTCACCTATCCAAGTCGGCGTTTTCTTGCATATCATCTCTTCTTTTTCAAAAGCGCTTATTGCCAATATCTTTGCTATTTCGCTTATATATTTACGGAATAAAAAACTATCCAAGTTGATATTTCTAATCTTTGATATGTAGTTCAAGATCAATGAATTGTCTATTTTCTTAACCATTTTTAAACCTTTTGCTCTTTTTACAATCGTATCAAAAAAATAATAATTTAAAACTTATACTAAAATACAAAATTGTATTAAAACTCCCTAAACTATAAAA
>DYMX01000006.1:26708-55224 GCA_020721345.1 Sulfurovum sp. | reverse complement strand
GCGCTTCGCTGGCAGCGAAGAGGTCAGCGGTTCGATCCCGCTATGCTCCACCAATTTTTTATCTCCCTTTTAATTACAAAATAGTTACATTTTATGGCACCTCTATTTACCTTCGTTAAACTTTTTAATGCTACACTTCTGAAAAACAATATGGGCTAATTTATGAAAAAATGGTTTTTAGAATTAAACAAATGGACAAAATGGTTCATCCTATCTGCATTTTTGATATTTTCTATATATCTGATAAAAATTTTTATATTCCCATCAAAAGAAGAAAATCCTTATATAACTGCTAAGCCAACTGTTATGAACTTAGAAAATACCGTAATGGCAACAGGGACAACAAACGCCTATAAACAAGTTAGTGTCGGTGCACAAGTATCCGGTCAAATAGAAGAGCTTAAAGTTACGGTAGGACAAAAAGTAAAAAAAGGAGATATTTTAGCTGTTATCGATGCGCAAACACAACAAAATACATACTTTGCCGCAAAAGCCCAAATGGCAAGCGATGAAGCAGCACTAGTAAAAGCAAGATCGGATTTTGACAGACAATCGCAAATGCTTCCAAGCGGCGCTACATCAAAAGCCGAGTATGACAGCGCAAGAGCATCTTTGGCATTGGCAAAAGCGCAGTTAGAGCAATCGAAATTAAAAGTTGAAACTTCCAAAGTATCATTGGGTTATACAAAAGTAATAGCGCCCATTGACGGAGTGGTTATTTCAATAGCGGTAGAGCAAGGGCAGACAGTAAATGCAAATCAGTTGACACCGACGATTTTAGTTCTAGCGCAAATCGATAAGATAATTATCAAATCTGAGATATCTGAAGCCGATGTGGCTAAGTTAAAAGTTGGAACAAACGCAACATTTACCACTCTAGGGGATAACAATAAAGAGTACAAAACCAAAATAAGCTCCATAGATCCTGCTCCGACAACCATCACAAACAACAGCAGTATCAATATCAACTCTACATCCAATGATGCAATTTATTATTACGCTACGATGGAAGTGCCAAATAATGACAATGAATTAAAGATCGGTATGACGACACAGATCAAAATAATTTCAAATAGTATAAAAAATTCTTTAACATTACCCGCAGTTGCATTGGGTGAAAAAAACAGCAACGGGCTATATGCTATTAGAGTTTTAGATAAAAATAATGAAGTTAAAACAAAGTGGATAAAAACAGGGCTAAACAATGGCATAGATGTAGAAATCAGATCGGGAGCATCAAAAAACGATAATGTCATCATAAGCGAAAAAAGTTCCACACAAAGCTCATCAAGCGTAACTAACAAAATGAGTGCGAGAAAAATCCCGCCCGGTGGAATGTAATGAGCGCTTTGCTTGAAGTTAAAGATCTCTATAAACGATTTTTGCTTGGGGACAATGAAGTCGAGATCTTGAAAGATATAAGTTTAACCATAAATAGAGGTGAGTTTGTAGCTATCATCGGACAATCAGGTTCAGGTAAAACAACGCTTATGAATATACTAGGGTGTCTTGATACTCCAAGCAGCGGAACGTACAAGATAGATGAAAAGTCTACAGCTGATATGGATAGTGATGATCTCGCGCGTCTCAGAAGAGAGCATTTTGGATTTATATTTCAAAGGTATCATCTTCTTAATGATCTTGATGCGCTAGGAAATGTAGAAATACCGAGTATTTATGCCAATTATCCCAAGAGTGGGCGGAAAGAAAGAGCTATGGCGCTTTTAAGCAGACTAGGGCTTGAAGATAGATTACACAACAGACCAAATCAATTATCAGGCGGGCAGCAGCAAAGAGTTAGTATCGCAAGGGCGCTTATAAATGGAGGAGAGGTAATATTTGCCGATGAGCCGACAGGCGCGCTTGACAGTAAAAGCGGAAATGAAGTTATGGATATCATAAAAGAACTTCATGAGAGCGGTCATACGATAGTTTTAGTAACGCATGAAGCTTCTATTGCGGCTATGGCAGATAGAATTATCGAGATAAAAGACGGCGAGATAATAGCCGATAATACCACAAAGAGTAATGAAATTGTTAATAGGCTGCAAAAATCGACTTCTTTGCAGTTAAATCCTATAAGCGCAATGATAGAAAGATTTAAAGAGGCTTTTTCAATGGCCATTAAAGCTATGTTCCATCATAAGCTCAGGACATTTCTAACTATGCTCGGCATCATTATAGGAATTGCATCCGTTGTAAGTGTGGTTGCATTAGGAGAAGGTTCAAAGCAAAAGATCTTAAAAGACATTAGCAACATGGGAACAAATACTATAAACATATATAGGGGATACGGCTTTGGCGATACGAGATCGTCAAAAGTACGAACACTTAAAGTTTCAGACATGTATGCACTATCCGATCTGCCTTTTGTGGATAGCGTTACGCCCATAGTAAACGATACGGCCAATGTTTCATTTGAGAACAAATCCGTAACCGCCCAAGTCAAAGGCGTAGGAGAACAATTTTTTCAAGTAAAAGGCATAGAGCTTGATGAGGGAGCGCTTTTGGATTTTTCAATGATAAAAGGCTATACACAAGATGCCGTAATAGACCCAAATGCAAAAAAAGAGCTTTTTGGTAACGGCGTAAATCCTATCGGTAAAATCATCATTGTCGACAATATACCAATCAGGATAGTAGGCGTGAGCAAAAAACTCTCATCAATGATTGGAGGAGACGATACCGTTAATATTTGGATACCTTATACAACCGTTATGGGCAAAATGCTAGGACGAAGTTATCTAACAAGTGTTACCGTAAGATTAAAAGATGATGTAGACAGCACGGCAAGTGAAGAAGCTATATCAAAAGTACTTGAAACAAGACATGGAATAAAAGATTTTTATCTGGCAAATCTGGATAGCGTCAGGCAGACCATTGAAAGCACAACAGGAACGATGAGGCTGCTTATCTCTATGATCGCAGCTATTTCACTTATAGTAGGCGGAATAGGCGTTATGAATATTATGCTTGTTTCCGTAACGGAGCGAACAAGTGAGATAGGCGTGAGAATGGCAGTAGGAGCAAGGGAGAGCGATATAATGCAACAATTTTTGATAGAGTCTGTTCTAGTTTGTATCATAGGGGGAGTGTTGGGAATTTCCCTAGCGCTTCTCATAGGAGAGATATTTGGGCAGATGAGCAGTATGTTCAGTATGGTATTTTCTAGCGCCTCGATAATCTTTGCTTTTGCCTGTTCAACCGCTATAGGCATTATCTTTGGATTTGTTCCGGCTAAAAATGCCGCGAAATTAAATCCTGTAGTCGCGCTTAATAAGGAGTAGAAATATGAGAAGCGTTATTGCGAGGAGTTTACGACGAAGCAAAAGGACAAATTTATGTTAAAAAATATATTTAAAATACTTCCATTCACACTAATCCTTGCACTCACGCTTTTCTTTTCAGGCTGCGCATCTCTGGACACACCACAACCAAAAGTTGATGTAGCAAAGGAGTTAAAATGGTGGGAAAAATTCAATGATCGCAATTTAAACAATTTTGAAGAAATCGCTCTCCGTGACAATAGTTCTCTTTTGGCAAAATTGTATAATTATGAAAAAGCCAAACTAAATGTCGATCTCAGTCAAAATGCCATGCTGCCAAATTTTAGCGCAGGACTTAGCGGCGATGCATCTAGAATGATAGATCAAAGCGATACAACTACAAAAAGTTTCAGCTCAAACCTAAATGTCACTTATGAGGTAGATCTGTTTGGCAAACTTAGAAGAGCTAAAAATATAAAAGAGCTTGAAGCAACTGCTTCAATGCAAGACTATCTAAGTGCGAGGCTTGTTTTGGCATCTGAAGTTGCAAAGCAGTATTTCCAGATCGCTTATATAAATGAAAGTATAAAACTTACACGCCAAAATATAGCGCACCAAACAAATATCTTGGATATGGCTAAAGTCAGATTCAAAGCAGGCGCTATCTCAAAACTTGATCTCCTCACTTCGGAGCAATCCCTATTAACGCTTAGTGTAACAGTGGATGATCTTGAGCTTGAAAAAAAAACAGCTATAAGTTCGCTTTCTTTGTTGCTCGACATTGAGCCCCAAAGTGTTTTAGAAAACCTGCCAAACTCTCTGCAGGAAGTCAATATCCCGCATATCGGACAAATCCCTGCTTCAGCTTTGTCGCATAGACCTGATATGATGGCAAATGAGTTGAGGTTAAAAGAGGCGTTTGTCGGTATCGATGCGGCAAGATCAAATTTTTATCCATCATTTAATTTAACAAGTTCTATAGGAACAAGTTCAAATGATCTAGCGCAAATTTTGCGCGATCCGATAGGCGCTATAGGCTTAAATATACTCTTACCGTTTATCAACTACAATGAAAATGTTATAAATTATAAAATTTCAAAAGTAGAATTTGAAAAAGCAAAAGCAGATTTTAGAACAAGTTTGTTTACAGCTATGAAAGAGATAAACGATGCAGCTATCACAAATGAGACCTATGCGCTAAAAAACCAAAAACTCGGTTTTGCTCTAAGAAGCTCCAAAGAGATACAGCAACTCTCACTCATCAGATATAAAGCAGGAGCAATTAGTATGATGGATTTTTGGCAAGTTGCCAAGTCTGCCATAAATAGCGAACAAAGCTTCGTGGACAATAAGTATAAAATGTTCACAGCAAGGATAGAGTTGTTCGTTGCAACAGGAGGACATTAGTTCGTAGTCATTGCGATGACGAAAGTCTGTCCCAAATTTTAATCTTCTTTTAAGGATTACACGATATAATTCTGTTCTCTTTTGTGTGGCTCGATAGCTCAGTCGGTAGAGCAGCAGACTGAAAATCTGCGTGTCGACGGTTCGATTCCGCCTCGAGCCACCACTTTTAAAGACAAAACAATCTTTTTTATTTACCGCAAACCCCCTAAAAACCATATACTTTAAGCCAATTTACACTTTTTTTGTTTATTTTTCATTAATTTTCTTGACATTTATAAATAATCTGTGTTATACTAACAGTCATTCAAAACAAAAAAGGAGTATAGAATGAAAAAAACTTTATTACTTTCAGTAGTTGCTTCAACACTGATTTTTGCAGGCGGAGATATAGCTCCGGTAGAGCCAGCGGTTGTTACACCGGCTCCAGCTCCGGCACCGGTAGCTACAGGTTGGAAATTCAGCGGTCAAGGCGTATTGTATTATCAAACACAAGATGTATGGGGAACAAAAGATCTTCTTGATCAAGATGCGTCAAGAGCAAATGCAGGTCTCCAACTAAGAGCTACAAATTCTGATTTGATAGCAGGTATAGGCTTTGGCGCTGAGCTTAACGGTCTTGGTACATTGGGTCTTGAAGAAGATGTAGTTAGCGGCGTTATGCAGCTTGCTAATGGCGAGCTTAACAGTGCATACATCTCACAACTTTACCTAACTTACGGTATTGACAATACAAATATCAAAATCGGTCGCCAAGAACTTCCGTTAGCACTTTCTCCATTTGCTTTCTCAGAAGATTGGAATGTATTTAAAAATACATTCAATGCGGCTCTTGTAGTAAATACTGATCTTCCAAATACAACTCTTGTTGGTGCATGGGTTAGAGATAGGAACATAAATGTTGTCGGTTTTGATATGAATGATTTCGACAGTGTTAACGGCAATGATGGTGCATGGTTGTTAACTGCTCAAAACAAATCAATCGCTGATTTGACATTGACAGGTTCATTCTATTATATAAATGATGCTGCAAACATCCTATGGGGTGATGCTCAGTACAATGCCGGTATCGCAAACATAGGTATTCAAGGCGGTGCTGTATGGCTTGATGCAGCCGGAACATCTGATACAAAAGCATTCGGCGCTAAAGTAAGCGGTAAAATAGATATTGTTAATGCATCTTTAGCATACTCTCATGTAAACAACTCAACTGTAGGAGTATCTAATCTCGGTGGTATTAAAACACCTCTATATACACAAATGATTTTAAACCAAAATTTTATCAGAAAGGATAATGATACTGTCGTCGGAAACATTAATGCAGATGTGCTTGGTGGCAACCTTGGACTAAGCGTTGATTATACAAGCGGGGCAGTAGATGATTATACAGAAGCAGACTTGGTATATAAAACAAAAGTAGGACCGGTTAATCTGTTTGCCGCTTATGTGTATCAAGATGATGACAGTATTGCAGATTCTCAAAACACTGTTAGAGTTTGGGGAAGATATAACTTCTAGGAATTGCTAACATAGCAACTCTTTTGAGCTTAAGGCTTCTTGCCTTAGCTCACCCTCTTTTTAACTCATTTTTATCCCTTTTTTGTTATCATATTTTAGTCTTTTGCTAATATTTGTCATGTGAATATCGTGTCATTGCGATGAATGAAATGAAGAAGCAATCCATTAATAAAATAGACTGCTACGACCTTTCAGGTCTCGCAGTGATAGGATCGCCACACTTCGTTCGTGATGACAGGTATCTATTATTTCTGTTTTTTATTATATTTGTATATTTTAAACAACAATTATGATATAATTTTGTTTATTGTAAACAACAAAGGTTTCAAATGAATATAGAAACACTATTTGAAAAGTATTTAAAAATTTCCAAACTCCAAAAATATAATTACAAAAGATATTTTTATCACAAAATAGATTTTTCTGAAAAAATGGTCGGCATAATCGGCGCTAGAGGCACAGGAAAAACAACATCTATTTTGCAATACTTAAATAGTCTTGATATACCGCTTGAAAAAAAACTATATTTTAGCGCTGACAGCATAGCTCTTAGCAATGTTAGATTATATGATATTGCAGATATATTTAGTAAGAGCGGCGGCGCTGTTTTGGCAATTGACGAGATACATAAATATAAAAATTACGAGATTGACTTAAAAGAGATATATGACTTTTTGGATATAAAAGTCATATTTAGCGGGTCTTCTGCAATGCAAATAGAACACAAAAAAGCCGATCTAAGCAGACGAGCGGTTTTATATAGAGTCCAAGGGCTTTCTTTTAGAGAATTTTTGGAGCTAAAGCTGGGTCTTAGTTTTGAAAGTTTTCCGCTTGATGAGATATTGGAAGATCATGTAACTATTGCAAATGATATATTAAAAAAAATAAAACCGTTCGAGCATCTTGAAGAATACATCAAGAGCGGATACTATCCGTATTATTTTGCAAATCAAAATACTTACGGACTTAAACTTGAAGAGACTATAAATACGGTCATAGAAAGCGACTTGCCTATCATTTTCAACATAGAACCGCAACATATACAAAAACTCAAACAACTAATAAGCCTTATTTGTTCATCTAAGCCTTACGAATTAAATATCACGGAACTATCTTCAAGGATCGGCATAAACAGAACAACGCTTTATCAATATATTGAATATCTTTGTTTGGGGAATATATTTTATGCTATCAAGTCAAAAGGGAAAAGCAATAATATTTTTACAAAACCGAATAAACTCTATTTAAATAATACAAATTTAAATAATTACTATTGTGATAATTTGGATGTCGGGACAATGAGAGAAATGTTTTTTGCGATGCATGTGAGCGTAAACCACAGATTGTATTATCCGCCAAAAGGTGATTTTCTAATAGATGATAAATATATATTTGAAATTGGAGGAAAAAATAAATCATTTAACCAGATAAAAGATCTAGCAAACTCCTTTGTGGCTTCAGATGACATTGAAATTGGATTTGGAAACAAGATACCGCTTTGGTTATTTGGGTTTTTGTACTGATACGGCAAGTCTTGTGAGCTAAAGGCTTTTTGCCTTAGCTCACTTTTCTTTTTCAAATTTTTAATCTTTTTTATTTACTTTTTATTTACTTTTTATTTACTTTTATAAATATTGTGCTATACTTTTTTTAAATTCAAAATAAAAGGGTATAGAATGAAAAAAACTTTATTACTTTCAGTAGTTGCTTCAACACTGATTTTTGCAGGCGGAGATATAGCTCCGGTAGAGCCAGCGGTTGTTACACCGGCTCCAGCTCCGGCACCGGTAGCTACAGGTTGGAAATTCAGCGGTCAAGGCGTATTGTATTATCAAACACTTGATGTCGATGATATGAGTTTTTTTGATCAAGCTTCATCGTCTGCCAATGCAGGTCTTCAATTGACCGCAACAAACGATAACTTGATAGGCGGTATCGGTTTCGGTGCTCAGATCAACGGCCTTGGTACTCTTGGTTTAGAAGAAGATGTAGTGACATATCCGATGCAAATGGCAAGCGAGCTTAATAGCGCATACATTTCACAACTTTACCTAACTTACGGCATTGATAATACATCTATCAAAATAGGTCGTCAAGAACTTCCAAAAGCTCTTTCTCCATTTGCTTTCTCAGAAGATTGGAATGTATTTAAAAACACATTCAATGCAGCTCTTGTAGTAAATACAGATATCCAGGATACTGTACTTGTTGGGGCATGGGTTAGGGACGCCAACCATAATCATTATATGTACTATTACGGCGGTGCACCAGATATGAATGATTTTAGCAAGCTTAACGGTAATGACGGTATTTGGATGCTGACTGCTCAAAACAAATCAATATCTGATTTGACATTAACTGGTTCCTTCTACTATGCAAATGATTATGCAAATATACTTTGGGCAGACGCGCAGTACAATGCAGGTCTTGCTAACATAGCTCTTCAAGGCGGTGCAGTAATGCTTGATGCTGCAGGCGCAACAGACACTAAAGCATTTGGCGTTCAAGTAAGCGGAAAACTATTTGATATGGTTAATGCGTCAATAGCATATTCCCATGTAAATAATGGCGATGCTGGCATATTTCAAGTTGGCGGCGTAACTACAGTGCTATACACTGATACTTTTGCGGATCAAGAAAATTATTATGATGCATATGACAATGATAAATTTGTAGTTAGAGCTGATGCTGATATGCTTGGCGGCAACTTGGCGGGAGTATATGCATATACGAGTCTTGGCAATAGCTGGATACCAAGCCATGTAAATGAATTTGATCTTACTTATTCGACAAATATAACTAAAGATTTAAATTTGGCCGCTTCTTATTACTATATTCATGACAATTGGAGTCCTGATGCACATACTTATAACGGTATTCGAGCAGTTGCTAGATACAATTTCTAAGAACTTCTCATAAGAGATTTCTTTGAGTCTAAGGCTTCTTGCCTTAGCTCACTTTCCCCTTATAACTTTCAATCTTTTTAAATTATTTTATGAACCATTCTTGACTTTGTAACTAAAAAATGATATCATCAAATCATGAGCAAGAAAGATAAGTTATTAGAACGATTTATGAGTATCCCGCCAAAAAAAGATATAACTTTTGATGAATTGGTTGCATTACTTAGCAAGCTTGACTATGAACAAATAGAAGGTAGTGGTAGCGCTGTAAAGTTTTATAACAAAGAAAAGGATTCTCTTATCAACCTACACCGTCCTCATCCGGAAAATATTCTAAAAATTTATCTAATAAAGCAAATACGATCAAAGTTAAAGGAGATATTATAATGGCAAATACATTAGAGTATAAAGGGTTTGTAGCAACTATAGAATATAGTAGTGATGATATGGTATTTTTTGGAAAACTTGAAATGATAGATGACTTAGTAACTTTTGAGTCTGATAATGCAAAGGAAATAGAAAAAATATTTCAACATAGAGTTGATGATTATATAGCTACTTGCAAAACACTTGGAAGAGAGCCTCAAAAGGTCTTTAAAGGAGTATTTAATGTTCGCATCGAACCTGAATTGCACCGCGAATTATATCGACAAGCATTAGAGCATGGCAAATCATTAAACGCATGGGTAAAAGAAAAATTATCTACACCGAAAACAGCTTAAAACATCAAAGACAATTTTTGAAGAGTGGACTGCCGCGACTTTTTCAGGTCTCGCAGTGACGGTCGTTTGTCATTGTGGGCGTAGCGCGGCAATCTATTCATTTTTCACCAATAAATACTATATACCCTTGAATTATTTATAAAAATAAGGTATTATACTTTCCAATATATAATAAAAATTAGGAAATACGATGAAAGAAATACTTATAGAACAAAATATTCATTGGAATAATATTTGGTATAAAAGCATCAAAAGAGAAGCGTTGGATAAATTTATATCTTATTTGCCGCTCAAACAGATCATTACTATTACAGGCGTAAGACGATGCGGCAAAAGCACGCTTGCAAAACAAGCCGTCAATTATCTGATCGATAGCGGTATTTCAAGCAAAAACATTTTATTTATAAATCTTGAAAATCCATATTTTTTAGAATATAGGCACGATCCAAATTATTTTAATACTATCATAGAAGAATACATAAAACTTATGAGCCCTCAAGGCAAAATTTACTGTTTTTTTGACGAGGTACAGTATTTTGCCAATTGGCAAGTCTATATTAAAAGCAAGTATGAATCAAGCGACATAAAATTTATCATTACCGGCTCTAATTCCTCTATGTTATCCAATGACCTCAATACGCTTTTAAGCGGCAGAGCGCTAAATATTCATCTCGATACATTTTCTTTTCGTGAATTTTTGGATTATAAGGAGATCGGGTATGCAAATGAACTTCAAAGGGTAACCAATAGAATTAACATTGCCAGAGCTAAAGATGAATATCTCAAGTGGGGCGGTTTTTATGAAGTTTTTGAGATTGAAGATGAAGCGCTTAAAAAAGAATTGCTTATAGCTTATGCCAAAAACATTATTTATCAAGATATTATTCCAAGATACAATATACGCAATAGCGCCATAATTGAGCGATTATTTTTTTATCTACTCACTACAGCAGGAGGAGCGCTCAATTATACGACACTTTCAAAGACATTTGAGCTCAGCGACAAAACTATAAAAGAATACATCAACTACTTTGAGGATGTATTTTTGTTAAAACGAATAGATAAATATCACAATAAACAAAAAGAGCAGATCAAATCATCCAAAAAGATCTATGCGCTGGATAATGGATTTTTACAGATTGCTCCGACAAATTCAAAAAATCTTGGAATATTGTTAGAAAATGCCGTTTTTAATGTATTGAATCAAAACAATTTTGCTGTGAGCTATATGAAAGATGGTTATGAGATCGATTTCAGAATAGAAAGTACACTCTATCAGGTATCATATGAGTTTAATAATAAAAAAACAAAACAGAGAGAATTGAGGGCTTTTGAGAGTTTAGACCCTAGTAATGTATATTTACATAAGCTTATAACTTATGATGATAATACAGTTGAAGAGAATATATTTATCGAAAGTTTTGATAAATTGGCATTGAGTTAATATTTTCATGAGGCTTTTGCCTCTTGGTTTTCCCTTCTTTTTATTAAATCAATTTTTGCTATAATCTCTCATGAAATTTTTTGAACCGAACTATCATTTTAATATAGCCAATATTATTACATTTTTAAACATTACTTGCGGCGTGATCGCAATATATCTTGTTGCACAGCATAATTTTTTCTTTGCTGCAGTGCTGGCTTGGATCGCAGGTATTTTAGACATAATGGACGGAAAAGTGGCTAGAAAGTATGGGTTATCGACTGAGTTTGGCATACAGCTTGACAGTTTTGCAGACTTTTTGTCATTTGTCGTAATGCCAGCATTTTTTATCTTTTTCGCCGTTGGCTCAGATGATATACCAAAGTTAATTCTAGGCGTTTCGCTTATTTGGTATATTATAAGCGGACTAAGAAGACTTGTAGCATTTAATCTAAAGAGTGATGCAGGAGAGGTTGCTAAATATTTTGAAGGCGTTCCTACTCCTCTTGGCGCGATTCTCCTTTGGATTCTTTGGCTTTTATATATAAGCGGTATGCTTACAAATGTATATATCGTGATAGTATTGGTTTTGCTGGTAGCATATCTTTTAAATTCAAAAATTAAAATCCCTCATCCGTAGCTTTAATGATAAATAAAATAAAAAAACATATATCTGATTTTTCTGAACTAGTTATGTTCAAGCACTCTATATTTTCTTTGCCGTTCATCTTTATTGCCATGATAACAAGCGCTAACGGTTGGTTCGGATCTAAGCTGTTAATGCTTGGTGTTTTTGCGGCAGTAACGGCTAGGAATTTTGCAATGGGGGTAAATAGATACTTAGACAGAGATATTGATGTCTTAAATCCAAGAACTAAAAACCGCCCGTCTGTTGATGGCAGGATAGGCGGTCTTGGTATGGCAGTATTCATCATCATTAATGCCCTTACTTTTATAGGCGTTGCATTTTTAACAAATCCGCTTGCATTTAAACTCTCAGTTCCAATCCTTTTAGTTGTAGGAAGCTATACGCTGTTTAAAAGATTTAGTTCTCTTGCCCATGTGATCTTGGGTGTCAGTTTAGGTTTAGCTCCGATTGCCGGTGTGGTTGCAGTACAAGGCAGTATAACTTTGTGGTCTATATATCTTGCGCTTGGCGTAATGTTTTGGGTTGCAGGTTTTGATCTTCTTTATTCTTTGCAGGATATGGAGTTTGATAAAGCCCAAGGATTGCACTCTATGCCATCTCGATTTGGCATTAAAAAGACACTATTGATATCTAGGATATTTCATCTGTTGACTATTATTTTTTGGATTATGTTTGTGTATGATAGTCTGGTTTTGGGCTACATAACATATATCGGAATATTTATAAGCGCTGCGCTGCTCGGCTTTGAACACTATTTGGTCTCATTTGATCTTGAAAAAATAGATAGAGCTTTTTTTACCGTTAATGGGTATTTGGGATCTATATTTTTGACTTTCGTGATCTTCGATATAGTTGTGTGAGTGTGGACGGTTATGAGTGCGAGTGTGGGCGGTTGTGTGTCATCCTTTCGTCACTGCGAGACTTTGAAAAAGTTGTGGCAGTCCACCTTTTTTATGGATTGCTTCTTCATTTCATTCATCGCAATGACAGACTTTTGTCATCGCCACAGGCTTAAAGCCTTCGCGATGACATATAGTTAACTTTAGAGGGAATATGAAAAATATAATAAACGATATTGATCCGTCTTGGGAGTTAAAATTAGAGCTTTTAGATAATGATTACAAAGATTTTTTATTAAAAGATGATGGTTACATACCAAAAAAAGAGAATATTTTCAATGCCTTCAAAACTCTACAAAAAGATAATGTACGATATGTTTTATTTGGTCAAGATCCATACCCTAGAAGAGAAAGCGCATCGGGATATGCTTTTATAGACGGGAATGTAAAAAGTATATTTTTACCAAACGGAACACTTAGCAAAGAAGTTAACAGAGCCACAAGTCTTAGAAATTTTATCAAAATGACTCTTGTTGCAAGCAAAAATTTAAATAAAAATGATACTTCCGGCGAAGCAATAAAGCTTGTCGACAAAAGTACTATGATAAGCGATATATGGCAACTGAAAGATAATTTTGAAAAAAACGGGGTTTTGCTTTTAAATACATCTCTAATCTTTACCGATAAAAAAAGTTGTCCGTTTCACGCAAGAGCGTGGGAAAGATTTATATTGGATACAATATGTAAACTTGATAACACAAAAGTAAAGCTTGTACTTTTTGGATCATTTGCTAAGAGTCTTTATGATAAAAACCAAAGTTTACAAAAATTTGATGCTTTTGCTTGTGAGCATCCTTATAATATTTCATTTATTACGAATAAAAAAGTCATAGACTTTTTTAGACCTATGGATTTGTTGTCGGTGTAAGTGTGAGTGGATGCGTGTCATCCTTTCGTCACTGCGAGACTTTGAAAAAGTCGTGGCAGTCTATTGTCTTTATGGATTGCTTCACTATGTTCGCAATGACACACCAAAACTCACACTTTTTTATTTCTGCGTAACCTCAAATGCAGCTTCAATGGCTTTGATAAGGGCATCTCTAACACCGCATTCTTCTAAGGCAGAGTATCCCGCAGCTGTAGTGCCTGCAGGACTCATGACACTGTCTTTGATAAGCGCAGGATGAGTTGAAGCCAGTAACGGAGCAAAGCCTTTAAAAAGTGAAGAGACTAACTTGATGCTGTCATCTCTTTTTAGACCCTGCTTGACGCCCCCATCCATCATTGCTTCGGCAACAAGAGCTAAAAATGCCGGTCCGCTTCCCGCAATTGCTGTTGCGATGTCAAGCTCTTTTTCGCTATCTACCCAAAAAACATCACCTATGGTATCAAATATAGAGATGCAATATGCTTGAATTTGTTTATCGCCGGTGAGAGTTGTGGTTGAAGAGTTCAATTTCGCGCTGACATTTGGCATGGCTCTAACTATATGATTTGCATCTATAGATTGAGAAAGTTTTTCTATGGATGTGCTAGCCAATATAGATATAAGTGAATTTGCTTTGCCTTTTAGTTTTGAAGCGACATCGTTCAATGCATAAGGCTTTATACAAAGAAGTATATTTTTATTTTCAATAATTGCATTATCAAGATCTATAATATCGACACTTTTTTTTAATTTGCTTACCAAATTTGAAGCTTTTGCTCTGTTTCTGGCAATGATTTCCAATTCAAAGTGCTCTTCTAGTCCAAGCGCTAGTGCAGTAGCCATTGCGCCGTTACCGATCAGGGAAAGTTTCATATAATTCCTTTGTCTCAATATCGCATAATATGAGTTTAATTTACTGTATTGTAACAAAAAAACAATATTTTTTTACAAGTTTTGGTTATAATAACTAAATAAAATTTGAGAGGTTATTATGAAAAGATTCAAGTTTACATATTTAGTTCTATTTACTACGGCAGTAATTTTTAGCGGCTGTTCCTTTAAGAGCGCAGGAGAAGCATATGATAAAAGCGCGCAGTTTTGGTATCAAAAAATAGGTGATAGTATATCCAGTGGAGATCTTGATAAAGCCGATAACTATTTTATTTCTCTCAAAAGTGAACATCCTAGATCCCCACTTGTTGAAAGCGCAACTATGATTATTGCCCATGCGCATATGGAAAAAGAAGAGTATTTATTGGCAAATTATTTTTTTGATGAATATACAAAGAGATTCGGTGGATTTGCAAATAGTGAATATGTTGAATATATGAAAATAAAAGCATCATTTTTTGGGGTTCAAAAGTACTATAGGGATCAAAAACTAATCATAGATACCATAGCAAGCTCACAAAGCTATATAGATGCTCATCCAAACTCACAGTATGTTCCTTTGGTTCAAAATATGCTTATCAGGCTTAAAATGGGTCAATATTTATTAAATGAAAAAGTTGCTTGTCTTTATGATAGAACGGGCAAAAATGATGCAGCTAAGATATATAGAGAAAAAAATAACGCCTCACCGATAAATATGAATGATATTTGTATGCCGGAAGATGGGATATTGGATTATTTTATTAATTAGTTTTTGTATTGACAAATAATTTAAATTTGATACAATGCACTAAAAATTTATTAGGAGTTATTTTTGCATTTAAGTGATTATGATTCGTTTCCAACTGTTTTGCCGATCGTGGTAGAGGATGAGATATTTTTATATCCATTTATGATAAGTCCTATATTTCTCACTTCCCAAAATGATATAGATGCAGCTTCGCATGCTATAGAAAATCACTCTTTGGTGCTTGTTGTAAGTTCTAAAGTGGGGCATGAGGGCAGCAGAAACCAAGAAGATCTATATGAATATGGTGTAATCGGGTCCATAATGAGAAAAGTTCAACTTCCAGATGGAAGAGTTAAGGTACTTTTTCAAGGGCTTTCAAAAGGCAAAATCGTTGATTTTATAAATGATAAATTTAACCAAGCAATGGTAAGTGTTGTTGAGAATTTGCCATTTGAGCAGTTAAAAGTAGATGCGCTTATGCATATATTAAGAGATAAATCTAAAATCTTATCTTCTCTTAACAGCGGTTTTCCTGTAGACATAATAAGGGCAATAGAAGACAACAGTGAGCCATATAGAGTTTGTGACCTTGTTGCATCAATGATAAAATTAGACAAAGATACTGCTTACAATCTTTACATCCAAGAAGAGGTCGAGCAAAAACTTATTTCATTAATTGACATCATAAATTCTCAAATAGAATCTGCAAAAGTCCAAAAAGAGATAAGACACAAAGTTAATACAAAGATAGAGCAGTCAAACAAAGAGTATTTTCTAAAAGAGCAGCTAAAGCAGATACAAAAAGAACTCGGAGTAGATGTACAAAGAGAAGAAGAGATAGCAAACTTTAGAAAAAAAGCCGATGATATAAAACCGTTTGTATATGAAGATACATATAAAGAGATAACCAAACAGATCGACAAGCTTTCTCGTATGCATCCTGAGAGTGCGGATGCAAATGCAATTCAAAGTTATCTTGAAGTTGTGTTTGAAATACCGTTTGGCAAAATTGGCAAAAAAAAGATTGATATAAAAGATGTTTCAAATGAATTAAATAAAGATCATTATTCGTTAGAAAAGCCAAAAGACAGAATAGTAGAATACTTTGCAGTAAAAGCATTGGCAAATCAAAGAAAGCTTGGCAGCAAAGAAACAAGCAGCGCTATACTGTGTTTTGCAGGACCTCCTGGTGTCGGCAAAACATCTTTAGCAAATTCAATAGCAACCGCGCTCCACAGACCGCTTGTCAGAATTGCTCTAGGCGGACTAGAGGATGTAAATGAGCTCAGAGGGCACAGAAGAACATATGTCGGCGCTATGCCTGGGCGTATAACGCAAGGATTTGTTGAGGCCAAAAAAATGGATCCTGTGATCGTTCTTGATGAGATAGATAAAGTAGGGCGAACAAGCAGAGGTGATCCTACAGCAGTTTTGCTTGAGATACTAGATCCGGAACAAAATAGTCAATTTAGAGACTATTATCTAAATTTTAATATTGATCTAAGCCGCGCTATATTTATAGCAACAGCCAATGATGTAAGCAAGATCCCTAGTCCACTCAGAGATAGAATGGAATTTATCACCCTAAGCAGCTATACGCCAAAAGAAAAATTTGAGATAGCCAAAAGATATTTGATACCTCAAGAACTTAAAAAACATGCCTTAAAAAGAGGAGAAGTCAGTATCAATGAAAATGCGCTCAAATCTCTTATTGAAGAGTACACAAGAGAAGCGGGAGTGCGAAATCTAAGACGCAAAATTGCCGGTATAATGAGAAAGAGCGCTAGGATTCTACTGGAGAAAAAAAATAAAAAAAGAGTTGCAATAACAACAAAAAATCTTGAAGATTTTACAGATAAAAAAGTTTTTGAAATAGCTACCGTAGAAAGCGAACCGAGAATAGGCGTAGTAAATGGACTTGCATGGACTGCAGTAGGAGGCGATGTTCTTACTATAGAGGCTATTAAGATAAAAGGGAAAGGCTCATTGCAGCTAACCGGAAGCTTGGGTGACGTTATGAAAGAATCAGCTCATATAGCATTCAGTGTCGTAAAAATTTTAATTGATCAAAAAAGACTTCAAATAGATGCTGACAGTGTTCAAGCTCCAAGCCAAGAAAGCGCAGATGTAGGTGAAATATACAAAAAGTATGATCTTCATTTACATGTCCCAGAGGGCGCAACGCCAAAAGATGGACCAAGCGCAGGTATAGCAATGGTAACCGTAATATCTTCTATATTAAGCGGTAGGGGGATTGATAGCAAAGTTGCCATGACCGGTGAGGTTACATTGACTGGGCTGGTGTTGCCAATTGGCGGTCTTAAAGAAAAGTTAATAGCAGCATATAAAGCAGGCGTTAAAAAAGCATTGATTCCGAGGAAAAATTTTGAGAGAGACTTGGATGAAATTCCTGCAGAAGTTAAAAATAATATTGAAATAATACCTGTTGAAAATGTAGAAGAAGTTATAAAAATAGCATTGGTTTAAGCATAAAATATATGCTTAAAACCAACTACTGATCAAATCTGCCAATTCAGCTTCTCTTATAGGCTTTGTCAAAAATGCATTTGCACCTAGATTTAGAGTTTCTGTTTTTTTGCTATCGTCTGTTGAAAGAATAGCTATAGGGATATCCGTGTAAAATCTATTTTGTCTTATCGCTTTTAAAAACTCAACACCGTTCATCACAGGCATTATTATATCTAACAGGATCAAATCTATTTTTTGCGATTCTACTTTATCTAGCGCATCTTGTCCATTTTCCGCCTCGATCGTATTTTCTACTAATGCAACTTTTTTTAGGATAGTCAGCAATAATTTACGATTAATAAAATCATCATCCACAACTAAAACATTAATTCCCATTTATTAACCTTTTCTTTCTTGAAGTTCTTTGACTATATTGTGCGTGATTATATCAGATTCTTTATTTACTTTTGTTGATATCTTTTCTATCCATTGCAACTCAGATACTATAATATCATAGTTCTTATTCTTGATCTTCTCGTAAACTTTTTCAAGATCATCAGTCTCTTCGACATCATATCCCATATTTGATGCAACTTTTGAAATGATCTTGTTTTCAAGGTCAAATTCTTTTGCTATCAATACGCTAGGTTTTTGTTTCATGCTTGCAACTTCAGTAGAAATATTTTTAATCTCCCCTTCTGCTTCTTTTGCAGGCTCGGCTATTTCTGTTGTTTCCGCTGTTTGCTCTACATTTGATTCATTTTCATTCTCTTCATGTTTGACTTTATTGCCAAGAAATTTGTTTAGAATATATAGCAATTCTGTCGCTTGGATAGGTTTTGTGATATACTCATCCATACCCTCGTTCAAGAATCTTTCTCTATCTCCTTTTAGCGCATTAGCTGTTAGGGCGATAATAGGAATATGTTTTACTTCTTCATCTTCTTCATAGTCAATGATCTCATGTGTAGCCTCAACACCATCCATTACCGGCATCTGTATATCCATAAATATCAGATCAAAGTCTTGGTGGTTTCTTCTTTGTTCAAACGCCTCTAGCCCATTGTTCGCAAGAGTGACCTTTAGTCCATGATCAGACAATACTTTTAAGATCAATTTTTGATTGATCGCACTATCTTCGGCAACCAATACTTTTGCATCGTATCTGGCTTTAAGATTGATCGCTTGAGTTGCTTTTTCGTCTTTTCCTTCAGTTTTATTTTTAGTTAACATATCTTTTATTTTTGACAGCGTAACAGGTTTAAATACTATGTTGTTCATAGTTAGACCCATTTTTTGAAGCTCTTCCCTGTTTGTTACTTTGCTAAATATGATAAGCTTAGATTTGTCTATGCTTTCTATCAAAGATGTTGAGTTGCTCTCTCTCAATTTATCGTAATCAATCAAGTAGCAATCAGACTTGAAGCTTTGTTTTAAGCTGTTGAGTTCTGTTTCTGTTTCAAAATAATCAATATGGACATTGTAATGAGCAAGGTACTTATCTAGATACTCTTCAAGAACAGAAGGTGCAAGTTTGTTTTGGTGTAAAGCTATAGATATATCTAGAGTTTCATTTTCATCGGCTTCAAGCTTGATCTCTTCGATCGGTATGGCTAGATAAAATACAGTACCTCTGTCTTTCGCGCTTTCTACTTCGAGCTTACCGCCCATGATATTAGCATACTCTTTAGAAATAGTAAGACCAAGACCTGTTCCGCCAAATTTTCTTGTAACTGTATTGTCTGCTTGGGAAAATGCCTCAAACACTCTCTCTGCTTGCTCTTTCGTCATTCCAACACCGTTGTCTTGTATCTTGAATATGATCGTGGACAGACCGATGGTTTCTGTCTCAAGATCATGAACTTTGTTTATCTCAACATTGATCTGACCGTGAGGATTTGTAAATTTAACGGCATTACTTAGAAGATTTATTACGATCTCTTTTATTTTCGTAGGGTCGCCTTTTAGTTTATCGCTTATGGTCGGATCAATATAATAGTTAAGCTCGATATCTTTTTCTGATGCTTTAACTGCGTAAGTTTCAACTGTACTGTCAAACTCTTCATGTGTATCAAATATGATATGTTCAACATCAACTTTATTACTTTCGATTTTTGAAAGGTCAAGTATACTGTTAATGATTTCCAGCAAGTTTTCAGAACTTTTTGTAATGATCGATAAGAACTCTTTTTGCTCATCATTAAGATCCGTACTTTTTAAAAGTTCCGTAAAACCGACAATTCCGTTTAGTGGAGTTCGTATCTCGTGAGACATATTTGCCAAAAATAGAGATTTTGCTTCATTTGCTTGAAGAGCCAATTCTTTATCGTGCTTGGAGTTTGTTATAAGGGCTTGAAGTTGGTGATATACATTAGCTATATCAGCATGTGTGCCTAGAGATAATTTCTTTTTCTCTTCTTCTGTTAAGATTTCAAAAGCATCAAAGATGATCTTTTTAAGCTCTAAATTATTTTTTAATTCTGATTGGTCTGTATTGTAACCAAAGACCAAAAGAATTATACCAAGAGTGGCTAAAGTGCCAGATATCGATAAAAATATCAGCTGCTCTTGTGGATCGGCAACCTTGAACATATAGGCATCATATGCCATATACCCGGCAAGCGATAACATTAAAAGAATCGGAAAAAGGCTTATTAACTGTAATCTACTATGAATATTCATAACTAGCTCCTTATACTTTATATATTTTTCATAAGATTTTCAAGGTACAAAAATTGACCCCAATATTTTTCTACCAAAGGTTTTACCTGTGTGAGATCATCGTTGTTTTGAAGTTCCAGTAATGTATCAGCCAAAGGCATTATGTATAAATTGCTTGAAACTCCTTTTAAGGAATGCGCAAGTTTTTTTATTTTTTCTATATTGCACTCTTCGTATTTATGTATAATCTTATCGGTATCTGCATGACATTGCTCTATAAAGTCTTTTATAAATTCTTTTACTATATCTATAGGCAATGACAATTCTTTCGCGGATTCATCTAGTATGAAGTCAAAAGGCAGAGGCTTTACATCAGATAGATCGATTTTTATACACTTGCCGCTATCAACTTGAGAAACAGATTCATTTTCTTCTTTTGACTCCAAGGCCATAAGACTATCAGGGGTTTCAAGCTCCAATGTTTCTATATTTATCTCTATGGGGCTAGCTACCCTTAGGGCAGACTCTATTTGAATTTCGGGCAACTGTTCTTTATTTTTCGTAATAGCTAAACTTATAATATTTCCATGAATTTCTATAGGATGTACTTCTATCTCTTTTTTGATCGCTATGGCATTACTTTTTGCTTCGGCTTCATTTACTGCTACAGGCGCCAAAAATAATGCATTTTGCTTTTTTATATTATCTATAACATCAAAGAAGTTTTGAAATAATTCCTTGGAGCTATCCGCTTTTAATGAATTGACTAGATTTTCAACATTTTTCGGCAAATGAAGCGCTGTTGTTATGTGCTGTATAAAATTGATTGCATTTTCTTTTGCATCACTGCTTTCGCTTTCTAGGTCATTTTTAAATTTATCTATTGAAGAGGTATATTCATTTAAAAATACTTTATAATCATCGTCTGATAGATGCATGCTTTGCGCAATTTCTGAAATATTTAATGTTACGGGGTAGTCGATAAAATACTCTTGATTTTCTTCCGCTTCCGGTTCTTGCGCTATTTCTTGAATTTTAATTTTTGGTTGTTGTGGAGCTTCTTCTTTTGCAACTTCTTCGGGTTCTATATTTTGGGTTTGTATCTCTTCGCTTGGAGCCACAGACTCTTGTCCGCTTATTGTTGCGGTTGAAAAATATGAATTTTCTATAATCTCATTTGCAAGAGGAGTTACCAGCTTAACTAAAACACTTTTACCGAACAGAGTGGCAAGCGGTGTAACTTTTATATCGTGAATATTTACATTATTGTTTAAAGTAAGGGTAATTTTGTCATAGTCTAAAGATATTTTAGCGCTGCCGGCGCTGATTTTTTTATAAAGATCAACAAGACTATTTGTGTCAAATAGTTTTAAGAACTCTAAATCCGAGGCCACAAGATCATTTGATTGATTTAAAATACAGTACATTTATTAAACTCCTTATTATTGTTCTTTCTCTAGCATTTCTTTATAAACAGGTATAACGGTCTCGACTTCAGTAGAAAATGCAGGGCGGCGCGCTGCGCTGTAACCTTTTATTTCACTATCTTCAATAATCGGCGTAATATGGCTATATACCCAGTAGTACCTTCCGTCTTTTCTCAAATTCTTTACTATGCCAGACCACTCTTTCCCTTGGTGGAGGGTATCCCATAAAGCCTTAAAAGCAGCACGAGGCATATCAGGATGCCTAATTATATTATGATCTTTGCCGACAAGCTCATCTTTTGTATATCCGGCTATCTCGCAAAATTTTCTATTGGCATAAGTAATAATACCCTTCAGGTCCGTCGAACTTACTATCAGCCCTTCATCAAACTTAAACTCTTCATCTATAGGTGTCGGATTTTGCATTGTCATACTCTTTATCTAAAATTTCTAACGTTTAAGAATTATAACAAAATAAATAAGAAAAGTTACTATTTAATTGAATAAAATTTTTAAAATCGATTTTTAAGAATAGTTGCCGTCTTCGCGCCTGCAATATCTTCGAGCTCTTTTTGTGTTGCTTGCTCTATTGCCTCAAAAGTGCCAAAGTGATTTAAAAGTTTTTTTAAAGTCGCTTGACCGATACCTTTTTTTTCCAATGTTTTACTTTGAAGCATTATTTTATTTTTCTTTTGTCTGTGAAAAGTGATAGCAAATCTATGCGCCTCGTCCCTTAGTTTTTGTATAAAATGGAGCCGCTCATCCGTAGGAAGCAGGTTGAATTTATCATTTTGGGTATATATAATGTCTTTTGCAGATCCTTTCGCTCTGTGAGATTTTGCATCTATTTTTTCTTTTGAAATTGCTATGATATCTATATCTACTGCTCTATCTTTTAGCAGCTCAATAGCAAGACTTAAAAGAGCGGCTCCGCCGTCAAGTATCCATAGATTCGGCGGCGGGATCTCGTCAAAATTTTCTATCCTTCTCATTAGCAGCTCTCTCATTTGGGCATATTCATCTTTGGATTCTAAGATAAATCTTCTAAATTTACTCTTTTCCCATTTGCCATCACACCAAGTGACCATAGCGCCGACGCTCGCATCTCCATGATGGTGTGAGTTATCAAAAACTTCTATATTTATAGGCAGTTCTTTTAATTCAAAAAGGGATTTTATTTTTGATCCTATATCATCATTTTGGATCTTTGATCTTTGGGATAAAAGTTCTTTGGCATTAGAAACAGCAAGATTTATGATATTTTGTTTATAGCCTATCTGAGGTTTGGTAATATTTATTTTTTTTCCTATCAGCTTAGAGATAAGATTTGACAAATCATCCATATCCTCAAAACTCTCAGCTACGAGAATGTCTTTTGGAATATCCGGAGTAGTCGGTTTATATAAATTCAATATAGTCCCAGTATAAGCTTCACCCAGATCTAAAAAATCGTCAAATCTAAAGAAACTATAGTCGCTTGACACTACTTTCCCATTTCTTATGAAAAGTTTTACAATTATTCCTCGTGATGCTTCATTTAAGATGGCAATAGCATCACAATCTTGGAGTTTTGCAATGTCAAGCGTCGAATATATCGTAAGTGATTCGATCACTCTGCAGTTATCTCTGATCTTTGTCGCTTCTTCAAATCTTTCATTTTCGGCAAGGAAAAACATCTTGTTTTGCATTCCCGCCAATAGATTTTCTTTTTTTATGATACTCTCTTTGGCTATGGCAATTATCTTGTTATATTCTTCTTTTGATATTTTGCCTTCACACGGAGCCGGACATTTGCCTATCTGATAAAAAAGACAGGCTTTTTTCCCTTGTAGGCAGCTTTTCTTTTGAACAAGCGGATATGTTTCATAAAGCGTATCAAGAAGCACTTTTGCTCCGCTTGGGAATGGCCCATAGTATGTTATATGTTTTCCCTTTATGACTTTTCTGGTTATTTCAAATCTTGGATAAGCTTGCGATTCATCAATGCAAATATAAGGATACGTTTTGTCATCACGAAGCAGTACGTTGTATTTTGGTTTTAGCTGTTTTATGAGAGAATTTTCAAGTATTAAAGCATCTTCTTCCTTTGTTACTACTATATACTCTAATGCAGTCGCCTCTTTTAGCATTTTTATGATTCTGGGATTTAGCGCAAAATTCGGCATAAATTCAGGTACGAATTTCCAATAGCTCTTCACTCTATTTTTTAGATTTTTGGCTTTGCCGACATATAGAATTTTGCCGTTTTTGTCAAAATATTGGTAAACGCCTGCACTTGACGGAAGAGTTTTTATCGTTGATTGCATTTTATATCTTGTTTGATTTGATCAAATATGGCTTTTAGGTCATCATCTATATTTTCAGTATCAAATTTTCCATCCGATAACTCTTCATAATACGGTATAGTTTCGTTTTGTTTCTCTGCTTGTAAGTTTTGGATATTGAAGTTGCTTATAAATGTTGTTATCTTCGTAATATCTGAAAAATTACATGACGGGTCGTATTTTGATATATCTTTTAATAAACTTTTTAATAAATCTCTGTTATTATCAATTTCTATTTTAAAACCCGGATGTGATAATGCTATCAGCAAAGTGTCATTTTTGGAGGTTATATAGTTTATGGCATTTTTAAATCTCGGAGGCAAAAGAGAGATAAACTTGCTGTAACATGAAAATTTAAAAAAGGGGGCAAACTGATGTTGCCTTGTAAGCGCAAAAAAATAATTTCCAATTGTTTCCATATTATAATTATAACATCAATTTACGCATTTTTGATGATGGGATGCGGCTATAAAACACCTCCAAAATATACCGCGCAAGACAATTTGGAAGCCAAGCAGGAGAGATGATGCAAAAGTATGATGTTATTATAATAGGAGCGGGAATCGCCGGACTTTATGCCGCCATGAATATACCGAAAGAGAAAAAAGTTTTAGTTCTTTGCAAAGATATACCATGGGAGTGCAATACGTTCTATGCTCAAGGCGGAATGGTCACGGCACTAAATAGCGATGATATCGCATTGCATGTTGCGGACACCATAAACGCCGGCGCGCATCACAATTTAAAAAGAGTTGTACAGATACTATCCGAAACATCACTTGAAACCACTGCAGATATTATAAAAAAAGGTATGCATTTTGATACTGACAGGAGCGGTAATTTGCTGTATACAAAAGAGGCGGCTCATTCTACCGCAAGGATAATACATGCCGGCGGGGATGCAACAGGCAGGTATCTTCATCATTTTATGATGACGCAAAATCCTCATCTCTTGGAGCAAAATATGCTTGTTTACGATCTGCTTATAGAGAATGGCAGATGTTATGGGATCAAGGCAATGTCAAGCTATAAACCCGTAACCGTATATGCGAATAATGTGATTATAGCAAGCGGAGGGGTAGGATCGCTTTATGAGTATAATACAAATTCAAGAACCGTAAGCGCTGACATACACGGCATATGTGCAGAAAAGGGAATTGCGCTAAAGGATATGGAGTTCATGCAGTTTCATCCGACCGTATTTGTCAAAACACCGTTCGCTAGAAAGTTGCTGCTTACCGAAGCTCTTAGGGGAGAGGGCGCTCATGTGGTTGACGAGGACGGAAAAAGATTTTTGTTTGATTATGATGAGCGCGGAGAGCTTGCCAGCCGTGACATAGTCGCTAGAAGTATATTTGAACATAAAAGAAAAACAAACAAAGAGGTTTACCTTGACTTGTCTATGTTTAAACCAAAAGCATTCAAAGAAAGATTTCCAAATATAACTCATACATTTTCTTCGCTCGGGTTCAATCTGCCTCACGATAGAGTTCCGATCTCGCCTGCATTTCACTATGCAAACGGCGGAATTGCTTGTAACTCCTATGGAGTAGTGCCGGGCATTGAAGGATTATATGTTATAGGTGAGGCTGCAAGAACCGGAGTGCATGGCGCAAATAGACTTGCTTCAAATTCCCTTCTTGAAGGGGTTGTGTTTGCAAAAAGAGCAGTTGATCATATGCTATCCAAAGATTTGCACATTACTAAAATGCCTAAATTTGACAAAGACTATGACACAATACTCCATAAAGATAACGATAAAGAGTATAAGCGAAAGCTGCGAAAAATTATGTGGGAAGAGGTCGGCATCATCAGAACCACCAAGGGACTGCATCATGCTAGAAATCTTATATATGATATGAAAAACCGTGAAATAGGCAGGCTTTTGCAGCTCAGGCTAAATACCGCCTCGGCTATTGTAGATGCCGCTTTGGCAAGAAAAGAATCGCTCGGAACGCATTATATTGAGGATGATGATCAGGATATTTAACTTTCATTAATAATTTATTCTTATTTTACACTATAATCTTTCTAAATATTTAAAAAGGATTATGATGAGCATATGAATCATGAAATGTGAAACAAATAAAAAGCGATATTTGTATATAATGGCATATAATTAATAGGCAGGATAATATATGAAAAATGTACCGATAGTGATACTGGATCTTGGATCACAATATACCCAACTCATAGCAAGAAAACTTAGAGAAAGCGGAGTTTATTGTGAAGTAGTTCCATTTAGGGAAGATATAGAATCTATAAGATCAAAAAAACCTCAAGGAATTATTCTTTCAGGCGGTCCTGCAAGTGTGTATGCCCCTGATGCATATAAACCAAATGACGGTATTTGGGAGTTAGGACTTCCAATACTCGGTATTTGCTATGGGATGCAGCTCATTACTCAGCATTTTGGCGGCGAGGTGGTTCCTGCCGATCATCATGAATACGGTAAGGCAAAGTTAAATATAAAAAAAGCCTCTCCTATATTTGACGGAATTGATAATAATTCCATAGTATGGATGAGTCATGGAGATAAAGCTCTTAGTATCCCGCAAGGTTTTACTGCTATCGGAGACAGCGAAAATTCACCGTTTGCCGCCATATCAAACGAAGAAGCTAGTATTTATGCTTTTCAATTTCACCCGGAAGTTCATCATTCCGAGCAAGGTGTAAAATTACTTAAAAATTTTGCTAAACATATATGTGGATGTGAAAGCACATGGAATATGGGATCTTTCGCAAAAGAGAAAATTGCAAACATACAAAAACAAGTTGGAAACAAAAAAGTTCTTTGCGGCGTAAGTGGCGGCGTTGACAGCTCTGTTGTTGCAGCGCTTTTGCATGAAGCATTGCCAAAAGAGCAGCTTGTATGTGTGTTTGTAGACCAAGGATTGCTTAGAAAAGACGAAGCCGCGCAAGTGCAAAATATGTTTAAAATGCTTGACATGAACCTTATTACCATAAATGCAAGAGATGAATTTTTGGGCAAATTAAAAAGCGTAACAGATCCTGAGAAAAAAAGAAAAATCATAGGCGAAACCTTTATAGAAGTATTTGACAAAGAGGCAAAAAAACATAACGATGTTAGTTTTCTTGCTCAAGGAACGCTTTATACGGATGTTATAGAATCTGTTTCAGTTAAAGGACCAAGCAAAACTATCAAGTCGCATCACAATGTAGGAGGACTTCCTGATTGGATGACATTTGAGCTTGTTGAACCTCTAAGGGAGATATTTAAAGATGAGGTTAGAATACTAGGTCTTGAGCTTGGATTACCAAAAGATATGATAGGTCGCCATCCGTTCCCTGGTCCTGGACTTGCTATCAGAATAATAGGAGAGGTAAACGAAGATGCACTTAGGTTGGTACGAGAAAGTGATGCTATCATGCAAAGTGAGCTTAAGTCGTCTGGATATTACGACAAAGTTTGGCAGGCATTTACGGTTCTGCTTAATGTAAGCTCCGTGGGTGTTATGGGCGATAATCGTACATATGACAATACGGTTTGTGTGAGAATGGTGGAATCCGTTGATGGTATGACGGCAACTTTTGCGCATGTTCCACATGATATTTTAGAGAGCATAAGCAGAAGAATTATCAATGAGATAGATGGAATAAACCGAGTAGTGTATGATATAAGTTCCAAGCCGCCGGCAACAATCGAGTGGGAGTAATAAAAAGTCTCTTTTCTAGAATTGACTTCGTCAGAGTCGAAATTTTCTCAGTCATTTACTTTTATGTAAACTCCTGTCGTAAATTTCTCCTCTTCCTTGTTCTTCTAAAAAATAGCTCTTTTTCTATTTTGTTAACATCCAAATCTAATATCAACTAAGCAAAACTTTAAAAACTCAAACTCACATCAACTTTCACGCTCACTCTTTAAACATCTTTGGATAGATAAAAAATTCCATTGAAGCGTTATGATATCCGTACTCTTTCCATTTTTTAATCTTGCATTTAAGAGCAACGATACCAAGTGTTGGGATATTCTCTATATCGGCATCACTCATGAGATTTGCAAATTCGGTTAAGCCTGGGTTATGCCCAATGATAAATACAAAGTCGTATTTGTCATTTATTTCTTTTACAACCGATAAAATTGTGTTAGGATCCGCAAGATAAAGTTCGTCTGCATATGTTGTTTTTGTTTTAAATCCAAGCTCTTTTAGCAGTCCATTGACCGTGAGTTTCGTTCGTTTGGCAGGACTTGAAATGATAATGTCCGGTTTGATCTTTTTTTCTTTTAGAGCTTTTGCCATGATAGGGATAGACTTTTTGCCTTTTTTATTCAAACTTCTATCTATGTCATCAAGTGCAGAGTCGCTCCAGTCTGATTTGGCATGTCTTATAAGATAAATT
>DYMX01000006.1:0-26608 GCA_020721345.1 Sulfurovum sp. | reverse complement strand
ATAAATTCTTTAGCCGCCTTAACTAAACTTTATTGTAAAATTAACACTAAACCTCTTGAAAAAGTATATAAAATATACTATAATTCGCTAAAAAAATAATGGAGAAATATTATGGCAAAACATACATATCAAACTGAAATAGGGCAGTTGCTTCATTTGATGACACACTCTTTATATTCAAATAAAGAGATTTTTATAAGAGAGCTTGTGTCAAATGCAAGTGATGCGCTTGATAAATTTAACTACTTTTACTTAACAGATGAAAAGTACAAAAGCGAAGATTGGAAGCCGGGTATTTTTATCACGCTAGATAAAGAGGATAACTCTATAGCCATAGGCGATAACGGCATAGGTATGAATGAAGAAGATTTGATGAACGATCTTGGAACTATTGCCAAATCAGGCACAAGGTCTTTTGTGGAAAATCTTACCGGCGATGCTAAAAAAGACAGCAACTTGATAGGTCAATTCGGCGTTGGATTTTATTCAGTATTTATGGTTGCAAGTAGTGTTGATGTGATAACCAAAAAAGATGACCAAGCTTTCAAATTTAGCAGTGACGGGAGCGGTGAATTTGATATAACGCCTGTTACAAAAGAAGCCATGGGAACGGTTATCTATATCAAACTAAAAGATGATGAAAAAGAGTTTGCCAGCCCTTGGCGTATAAAAGAGATAGTTAAAAAATATTCAAACCACATAGCTTATCCTATAATTTTAAATTTTAAAGAAGAAGAGAGCGTAGGTGAAGGAGAAGAGAAAAAAACCGAACTTGTAAATAAAAGTGAACAGATAAATGTGGCAAAAGCGCTTTGGACTTTAAGCAAAAGCGAGCTTGCAAAGGAAGATTATATAGAGTTTTATAAAAGCATATCGCATGGAGATAATGAGCCTTTAGCCTACCTTCATAACAAAGCGGAGGGGGCAAACGAATATACCACACTTTTTTATATTCCTAAAACAGCGCCTATGGATATGTTTAGAGCAGAGTGGGAGAGCGGAGTTAAGCTTTATGTAAAAAGGGTATTTATAACAGATAGCGATAAAGAGCTTTTGCCACCATATCTTAGATTTGTAAAAGGTGTGATTGATTCTTCTGATCTGCCTTTGAATGTAAGCAGGGAACTGTTGCAAGAAAACAGAATTTTAGCAAATATAAAACAAGGATCAACAAAAAAGATACTACAGGCTATAGCCAAACTAGATGGAGAGGATAAAGATACATTTACTAAAGAGTATAACAGGCTTATAAAAGAGGGAATCTATACAGACTATACAAACAAAGAGTTGCTTCTGGATATTGTTAGATATAAAAGTTCAACTACTGATGGAATGGTAAGTTTTGCAGATTACATAAGCCGCGGAAATAGTGAGAAAAAAGAGATTTACTTCATCTTGGCCAAAAATGAGGCAATTGCAAAAAGCTCACCCCTTTTAGAAAGTTACAAGAGTGCTGGTCTTGAAGTTCTAATAATGGATGATTATGAAGTTGATGAGATAGTAACACCTTCCATTACGCAGTTTAAAGAATGGAGCTTGAAAGATATATCAATCATAGAAGCGCCAAATGCAAGAACCAAAGAGGAGCAAGAGGCTATAAATGAGAGCGTTAAGCCCCTGCTAGAAAAAATAAAAGAAATTTTAGGCGATAATACAAAGGATGTAAAAGCTTCAAGCCGTTTGATTGACAGCCCGTCATGCGTTGTTAAAGATAGCAGTGATCCAATGGCCGGCATGGCGCATATATTTAGACAAATGGGGCAAGATGTGCCGGCAACCCCGCTGATTTTAGAGATAAATCCGGAACATGACATAATAAAGAAATTGGATTCTCTAAATAATAAAGATATGTTTGAAGATATGGTGTGGATACTTTTTGATAATGCTAAACTCTCAGAAGGTCTTGATATAGAAGATAAAGCATCATATACTAAAAGGGTAGCCAGAGTAGCTGTAAAAGCATTATAATGAAAAAATTTATCATATTCTCTATACTTTTTATAGCACTTATTCAGCTGATCACTATTGATACAGAGGCAGTTATCTTGTCAAATCCAAAAGATGAGATAACAGCTTCCGATAATGTAAAAGGGATACTAAAAAGATCATGTTATGATTGTCACTCAAACAATGCAGTAATTCCATGGTATGGCAGCATAGCGCCATTTTCTTGGTATGTGAGATCGCACATCAATGACGGAAGAAAAGTTTTGAATTTTTCTACTTTTAACACTCTTGATAAAGAAAAGCAAAAAAAAGCTTTTGAAGACATAGAAGAGTCAATAGTCATTAGAATGCCGCTTTCGACATATCTTTGGATGCATAGAGATGCAGCACTAAGCGATAATGATAAAAAAGCACTCAAAGAGTGGATAAAGAGTCAAAATCAATAAGATATTTTAGACTTTGAATTGTAATCAAAATGTTATAAATTTCACTTAGACTACATCGCATGAAATATAAATCTATTTTTATATCGGATATCCACTTAGGTACTAGATTTGCAAAAGCCGAAGAGTTTTTAAACTTCCTAAAACATACAGAGTCTGAAAATCTTTTTTTTGTCGGCGACATAATAGACGGCTGGGCAATAAAAAGAAAAATGAGATGGTTTCAATCGCACTCAGATGTCATACAAAAGGTATTAAAAAAATCTAGAAAAGGCACGCAAGTTCATTTTGTAATAGGTAATCATGATGAATTCTTAAGACCGTTTGCACCGTTGTTTTTAGGCGATAATATGCATATCGTTAATGAAATAAATTATCTTGGCATTGACGGCAAAAAATATCTTGTAACACACGGCGATTTTTTTGATAGTATCACAATGACGCATAGATGGCTGGCATTGGCGGGTGATATTGGATACGACTTTGTACTTTTTTTAAATCATATTTTAAATAAGTTTAGAAAATTATGCGGAATAAATCGCTACTGGTCTTTTTCAAAATATGTAAAAGATAATATAAAGAGCTCAATAAGCTTTATAAACAACTTTGAAGAGGTGTTATCGTCGCACGCTAAACATAAAAATTATGATGGCGTTATATGCGGACATATTCATAAGCCTGAATTTAAAGAAATAAATAGTGTGCTATACTACAATTGTGGAGATTGGGTTGAAAATTGCAGTGCAGTTGTGGAACATTTTGACGGAAGATTCGAAGTGATTGTATGGGAGCTAAAAGAGTGAGTACTAAAAGCATATCATTAGCATTGTCCGGAGGTGGAGCGAGGGGCGCTTATCATTTAGGAGTACTTCATTGTCTAGATGAGATGAATATCAAAGTGGATGCCATTTGCGGAACTTCTATCGGCGCACTTATAGGAGTGAGCTATGCTACAGGAGTAAAGCCAAAGGAGCAGATAGAGATATTTAAATCAAAAGAATTTAAGTCAATATTTTCATTTAGACTATTTGGATCATCGTTTTTTAAGATCAACCAGAATGCAAAAATTTTGAATAAATTGGTTTTAAAAACTAGATTGGAAGACTTAAGTATACCAATTTCGATCACAGCGGTCGATCTAAATAGCGGTGAAAATCTATACTTCAAAAGCGGTGATGCGATTGCGCTTTGCATGGCTAGCTGTGCGCTTGTCCCTGTTTTTGAGCCGGTAAAATATCAAAATATGCTATTAGCCGATGGCGGGATAGTAAACCATATGCCGCTAGGCAATCTTGAGAACAGTGGTTTGCCGATACTAGGCGTTAATCTTCATCCTATTTTTGATACAACCATAAAAAGCACACTTTGGCAAAATATAAAAAGAACGCTTTATATTATGACTTTTTCTCAAAATAGGCAAAGTCAAGAAAAGTGCGATATTTTAATTACTTCGCCAAAACTTAGCAGATATTCTATATTCTCATTTAAATATTTAGATGAACTTTTTGATCTCGGATATAATGATGCAAAAAACATTTTAGCTACATACGCTCAATAACTGCTCTTTACTTTATATGTGTTAAAATAAACTTTATAAAATTTTTAGGAAAAGTGCTTGAAAAAAGTTACCTCTATTCAAAAAAGAGCCACAATAATTTCAAGTAGTGTGGCATTTTTTCTTGTTTGCGCAAAATTTACTATAGGCATATTTAGTGGCTCAGTCGCTATTTTGGCTTCCGCTATCGACTCAATGCTAGATTTCTTTGTGTCGATATTTAATTTTTTTGCTATCAAAAAAGCAGAAGAAGACCCAACTCAAAATTTTCAATACGGAAAAGGTAAGATTCAAGGTATCGCCGCCGTAATGGAAGGTACTATTATTATCGTATCAGGGCTTTTTATAATATATAAAGCTATAGAAAAAGCATTATATAAAGAATCCACTTCTATGCTTTTGCCTTCTATCTATGTTATGGTATTTTCTATAATAGTTACATTTTTGCTTGTTATGTATTTGTCATCAGTCGCAAAAAAAACAGACAATATTGTTATAAAATCAGATGCGCTTCACTACAAAACTGACCTTTGGAGCAATGGAGTTATACTATTGTCACTTTTTTTGGTTTTTGTTACAAAACAAGATATCATTGATGCAGTTTTTGGTTTTGGTATAGGAATATATATCATATATTCAGCTATTGAGATCGTAGTGGAGGGCATAAAGATACTTTTAGACCATGCCTTGCCTGAAGATCAAGTGGCAAAAATAGAGCAGATCCTTAAAAGCCATAAAGAGATAACAAGTTTTCATTGGTTGAAGACTAGGACGGACGGCAGTGTAAATTTTGTCGAATTTCATATTGTGCTCAGACCAAATATGCTGCTTTTGGAAGCTCATAGGATAGCAGAGCAAGCAGAAGATAAGATAATGCAGATAGATCCGTCTAAAAGTTGGGTGATCACTCCGCATTTTGATCCGTATGATGACGAAGAGATAAATGAAGCAATGTTCACAAACGGTGTTTTGCAAACCACGGCTAAAGATTTATAGTGATATACCTATTTTCGTCTTCAAAATATGACGGTGTTGTCAATATGCCTCTGATAGAATTTGATGTATTAAAAAGAAATGTAGATTTAGCAAATTATGATCTGCTTCTGTTTACATCTAAAAATGCCGTTACTATCTTGGATAAAATAAATGAAAAATGGCAAGATATGCCTTCAATTGCTATCGGCGAAGAGAGTGCAAAAGTTATAGTTAAATTGGGCGGAAAAGTAGCGCTTGCATCAAGCGGATATTCCAAGAATCTTGCAGATGATATAAAAGAAAAGTTTGTAAATAAGAAAATACTTTACATAAGACCAAAAGTTGTTGCAACAAATCATATAAGTAATTTAAGTCAAGTTGGTGTAGCTTTGGATGAAGTTGTGCTATATGAGACGATGTGCAAAAAATATGATATTTTGCAAAAACCGCCCTTGGACTCTACGCTCATTTTTACATCCCCGTCAACAATAAATTGTTTTATAGATAATTTTGGATTCCCAAATGGATATAAGATTGTTGTGATCGGTGAAACTACGGCAAAAGCTCTTCCTCTTGATGTAAAATACAGTATGCCTAAAACTCCAAATATAAAAGAGTGTATAAATCTTGCTTTTAGCCTTTAAAACCATTTTCTAATTTCAAATAAGATATAATATTTCATTGCCTGACCGGTTCGACGACTGTATACGAGGTCCAACATATTTTATTAGCGGGACTAGTAGCAGATCGGTGTGCGGATGGTATCGTTTGAGCATAATTTATGCGAGATACTGACCCCTAAAGATCTCTCTCTCCTGCATCGTTGGCTTATAAGGGCCGACTTTTTAACAGAACGGCCGGTTGGGCAAAGTTACTTTAAACCTATGGTGTTTTTGGTTGCTATAGGTTTGAAGTAATGTAAAAAAAGGATTTATATAGTGAATATTTTGATTATCGGAAGCGGCGGACGAGAATACTCTATAGGGTTAGCGCTAAAAAATAGAAGCAATGTTGATAAAATTTACTTTAATCCGGGCAATGGCGCTACGGATATGCTAGGAATTAATGTTGCTATTAAAGACTTCAATGAATTAGCTGATTTTGTTGCGGCAAACAATATAGAGCTTACCATAGTAGGTCCTGAAGCACCTTTGACAGAGGGCATTGTTGATGTTTTTAAAGATAGGGGTTTAAATATATTTGGTCCTTCAAAGGTTGCCGCGCAACTTGAAGGTTCTAAAATATTTATGAAAAATTTTCTAAGCAGACACAATATACCGACCGCTAAATATGTTGAAACAGATTCTATAGAAGTTGCATACAAATTTATAGAAACGCTCACTCCTCCAATAGTTGTAAAGGCAGATGGATTATGTGGCGGTAAAGGCGTTATTATCGCAAAAAGTCACGAAGAAGCAAAAAAAGAAGCAGGAGAGATGCTCTCAGGAAATGCTTTTGGGGATGCAGGCAGAGCAATAGTTATAGAAGAATTTTTGGATGGATATGAGCTTAGTGTATTTGCAATATGTGACGGCAAGGACTATGTGATACTTCCTGCAGCGCAAGATCACAAAAGACTTCTTGATAATGATGAAGGACCAAATACCGGAGGTATGGGTGCATATGTTCCGACACCTCTTGTAAATGATGAGATATATAAAAAGCTTGAAGATAGAGTTGTGATACCTACGCTAAAGGGCATGCAAGAAGAGGGGATGCCATTTACGGGGGTGCTCTTTATGGGCGTCATGGTGGTAAAGAATGAGCCGATCATCTTAGAATATAATGTTCGTTTTGGAGATCCGGAATGCGAAGAGATAATGCCTCTTTTGAAAAATCCATTAGATCTTTTTTACAAGGCTGCCTTGGGAGATCTAGCGAGCGCTAAAATAGAATTTTTTGACAAATTTGCAGTCGGCGTAGTTATGGCAAGCAAGAATTATCCTTATAGTGATAGCGTTCCGGCAGAGATCATAGTTGACGAGATAGTTCATGACGGTTTGAGTGAAAATGCACATATTTCATATGCGGGCGTTGCTAGAGGCGAAGATGGAAAGCTTTATGCAACAGGCGGACGGGTTTTGGTATGTGTAGGTGTCGGAGAGAGCATTAAAGAGGCGCAGCAAAGAGCATATATGCTTTGCGGTCAAGTGCATTTTGCCGGCAAGCAATGCAGAAGTGATATAGCATATCAAGCCCTAAGAAAAGAAAGCTGACCAATGAATATAGCGCCGATTAGAAAGAGAATATTGTCTTTTATGATTGATGATATTGTTCTTAGCTTATTTGTACTAGTGATTTTTTACGATAAGCTAACCGATATTACAGACATGGAAACAATGTCTGCTTTTATGGCGGATAATTTTTTGGCAATCATGCTAGTTAAGGTCTCGTATCATTGGATATTGGTATGGCAGAACGGTATGACCATGGGAAATTATATAATGAAAATAAAAGTCATTGATGAGAGTAGCGGTGAGAGACTGAATGCTTTTATGGCTCTAAACAGATCGATGCTGCGAATCTTAAGCGAAAGTATTTTTTATATCGGATTTTTATTTGCATTTTTTTCGTCAAAGGCGCAAACATTTCACGATAAATTTACAAATGCGGTTGTTGTAGATGTATAAAAAACTCTCTCTCATAGCTTTTATTACACTTTCTAGTCTGGCTCAAGCTGATGACGAAAATTTGACGCGCAATATAGAGATCTTGGCTTCTAAGATCGACGGAACTAAAACTACGGCTAATGCGGCAGATGATGTGCTCGTGTTTTATGGGGACGCTATCTTAAGATCAGACAGCGCTTTTTTTGATAAAAACAGCTCTCTTTTGACTTTGGACGGCAATATAGAATCGATGGGCTATGCTAAAACAAAAGAACAAACAAGCCATATGGTTTTAAATACTATTACCAATGATACAAAAAGCGATTCTCTATTTTTAACTAATGAAAATGATATTTGGCTATACACAAATAGCGCAAAAAAATACGGCAATATATATTTTCTAGGGCATACTATGCTCTCAAGTTGTTCTCTTAAAGATCCGTTGTGGAAAATGGTATTTGATAACTCAACATACGATGATCAGAACCAGCTTATGAAATTGTACGGCATTAAGCTCTACATGTTGGATGTGCCGATTTTATATTTGCCGTACTTATCTTTTACGACAAGCAATGAAAGAAAAAGCGGACTTTTGTTTCCCAAGCTCGGCTACAGCGGAGATACCGGAGCATTCTATGAGCAACCGATTTTTTGGGCGCCATATGCTAACTGGGATATAGAATTTAATCCGCAAGTAAGAAGCAAAAGAAGCATTGGTTTATATGGTACTTTTAGATTTGCAGATACCATAAATTCAAGCGGAGAATTCAGGATCGGTAATTTTAGGGATTTTGATGATTATTATTTGTCGAATAATTTAAGATATCAAAATCACTATGGAGCAGAATTGCTATACGACTCTTCAAAGCTGTTTGATTTGCCATTTGGCTTCAAAGAAGGACTATATATAAATGCAATTTACCTAAACGATATTGATTACCTGAATTTACAAAAATCTAGACTGGAACACTTTGGTATAACGAATTTCCAAGAAAGCAGACTAAATTATTTTGTACAAAACAATGACTATTTCGCACTGCTTAATGCAAAATATTTTATTGACACTACCAAAGAGTCAAATAGCGACACTATCCAAGTATTGCCATCATTTGAATTTCATAAATTTTATGATCAAATATCAATACTTCCTTTGTACTATAGTGTGGATCTTTCTTTCGCTAACTATTATAGATCAAATGGTTCAACTTTGAAAAGAGCTGATTTTACGCTTCCGTTTGAGCTAAGTAAAAGTTTTTTTGATGATTATCTCAGAATCACTTTAAGCGAAGAGCTTTATGTTACAAAACTTTTTTTTGGCGGCATTGCATCAGGCGTTAATGATTTTTCATTTGCATCAAATACAAATAAGATATCTATTTCAAGTGATCTTACTAAGCGTTATGAGAATTATACTCATACGCTTCATCCGTCATTTTCTTATAGTAATTTAGGAAGAACAAAAGAGTCTCCAGTGAGTTATGATTTGATAGGACTTGAGCAACAACAACTTTATACTCTTGATCTACCAAAAGAACAATATAAATTCAGTCTCAGCCAATATCTTTATGATAACAGCAGTGAACTAAATTTTTTCGAGAGACTCTCTCAGGTTTATTATCCAAAAGAGAATTATAACCTTAGTGATCTAGAGCACGAATTTGGTGTGAATTATAAAAATTTCAGCATATCGAATCAGCTTCTTTACTCAAATGAATTTAGCAAATTCAGGTCCACATATACAAATGCTTCTTGGCGCAATGGAGATTTATCCCTTGGGCTATCGCACGCATATAAAAAAGATATAGTCGATGAGTTAAATCAGATAGCAGTTGCAAATAATTTAAATCTAGACGCAAGTTATAAATTAAATCAAAATCTCTCTTTTTACGGAGGGGTAAGCTATGAGATTGATAATGAAAACAATAAATATTGGAATATAGGTGCAAGTTACAACAAAGACTGTTTCGGCGTATCGCTGGCTTTGTCAAAAACATCAGCTCCAACACTTACGCAAGCTGGCGCATCTTATACCGATAGTGTTAATTTTTATGTGCAATTTAAATTTATTCCATTTGCAACAGTTGGGTCAACCAGATAAAATGAATTATGAAAATATTCAAAAAGCTCTAAAAGTTTTAAACCTTCCCGTAATGATTACTAAAAATGACATAAAAAAACAATATCGTTTTTTGGTCAAAAAAAATCATCCAGATATTGGTGGGGATATAGCAAAACTTCAAGAGCTTAATGCAGCATATGATATGCTTATAGAATATGTAGATAATTTTAAATTTGCATTTGATGAGAGCGAAATTTCCAAGCAGCTTCCGTTTAAAGCCCATTTTGATAACTTTAAGATGTAAATCTCTTTGTCATTCCTTTTAAGATATAATTGTTACTAATTTTTATAAAATTTCTATTATTTCAAAAGGCAAGCTCTCAATGAATCAAGTCCATAAAACCATATCAAACAACCAATTTCGAGAGGATTTTAATTTTCGTAAAGTAGCCAAGCAAGCAAATGGCAGTGTTTGGTATACTCATGGGAAAGCTGTACTTATAGCTACTGTTGTAGCTGACAATAAACCGGTAGATGATGATTTTTTACCTATGACGGTGCAATATATAGAAAAATCATACGCAGCGGCAAAAATACCCGGCGGATTTATAAAAAGAGAATCAAAACCAAGCGATTTCGAAACTCTAACATCAAGGATCGTCGATAGATCTATAAGACCTATTTTTCCAAAAGGTTTCAATTACCCAATAACGATCACTATTTTAGTTGTAAGCAGTGATAGCAATGTAGATATGCAAGTAGCAGCTATTCATGCGGCAAATGCTGCCTTGCTTACATCAAATATACCTATATCTAAAAGTATTGCCGCTACAAGAGTAGGGACGATAGATGGCGTCCCTGTACTTAATCCAACGCATCAAGCTCAAGAAAAAAGTACTTTAGATCTGCTTGTTTCCGGTTCGCACGATGATGTTGTTATGATTGAAATGAGGGCAATCGGAGACAATAATAATATCAATGATATTCCGGAAGCCAAGTTAGCGCAACTTATAGAGAGCGCATCAAGAAATATATCAGAGTTGTCAAAGGATTATGAAAGGGAATTTTTAAGCCTCAAGCCGACACCGCTTGAATTTAAACTTTATGAATGCAGTGAGGATAAAGAACTTGAAAGTTTATTATTGCAAAATTTTGCCGGAGAGATAAAAGATGCAATTTTACACATGGCAAAAAGTGAAAGAAGCTATGCATTAAAAGAACTTCAGTTAAAAATCGAACAAGATCTGCAAGAGAAAAATATAAGTTTTGAGAGTCATATCGTCACTACTGCATTGGCAAATACTAAAGCTAAAATAATGAGAGATATGGTACTAAATGAAAAAATTAGAGCTGATGGAAGAGCCTTAGATGAGGTAAGACCTATAATTATAGAAACAAATATATTGCCTTCCGTTCATGGAAGCTGTCTATTTACAAGAGGTCAAACACAAGCTTTGGTAACAGCAACTTTGGGCGATAAAAAAGATGCTCAGAGTTATGAGCTTATAACAGAGAAGGCATCAGGTTATGAAAATTTTATGGTCCATTATAATTTTCCGGGATTCTCTGTTGGCGACTCAAAACCTATCGGACCAACAAATAGAAGAGAATTAGGGCACGGTAATCTAGCTAAAAGGGCTTTAGAGTGCAGTGTAGAAGTAGAGCCAAATCAAACTATCAGGGTTGTTTCCGAAATTTTAGAAAGCAACGGGTCATCTTCGATGGCAACCGTTTGCGGAGGTTCTCTTGCCCTTGTTGCGGCAAGCGTAGAAGTAAAATCACTTGTTGCCGGCGTTGCTATGGGACTTATCAAAGAAGGTGACAAATATGTAGTGCTAACTGATATAATGGGCTTAGAGGATTTTGAAGGGGATATGGACTTTAAAGTAGCCGGACCAAATGGAGGCATAAGCGCTCTACAAATGGATATCAAGCTCAATGGTATTGACATTGCAATAGTAAAAGATGCTATTGTACAAGCCAAAAAAGGAAAAGAACATATATTATCCATTATGGAAAAGGCAAGAGGAGAGATAAAGCCATCGCTTGCATTGCCTAAAATAGAGCATTTTTTAGTCCCTATCAGCAAGATAGGTGACATTATCGGTAAAGCAGGTTCTACGATAAGAGAAATTATTGAAAAATTTGAAGTAAGTATCGACATTGATAGAGACAAAGGCGGCGTCAAAATAATCGGACATGATGCTGATAAGCTAGTGGACGCAAAAGAGTATATACAAAAAATTGCAGCTGCCGAGGCAAAAGAGCCGATGGCTTATGAGCTGGGCGCTCAATATAAAGGCAAAGTTAAAAAAATTACCGATTTTGGTCTGTTTGTTGAGATGCCTGACGGTTTTGATGCGCTGCTTCATATTTCAAAAGTCGCTAAAAACAGAGTCGATAATCTAAATGCAATATATAAGGTTGACGATATTATCGACATAGTTGTTTTAGAGCAAAGCGGTAAAAAAATAGAATTAGCAACGCCGGCATATATTTCTTAATTTTTTAAACTAAATTTGGATACAATACCCTCGTAAATCCGAATGATTAGTAGGGAAACGCAAGCCGAACAGATTTTGATTACAGTCTAAAAGACTTAAAATTTTAAATTAAAGGAAATAAAATGAAAAAGTTTTTTGTTGCTTTTTTAGTACTAGGTGCTGCTGCATTCGCTGCTGACGCAAATACTTCTATGATTCAAGCTTACTCAGTAGTTGCTGCTGGTATCGGTCTTGGTCTTGCTGCACTTGGCGGTGCTATAGGTATGGGTAACACAGCTGCTGCTACAATTGCAGGTACTGCAAGAAACCCAGGTCTTGGCGGTAAATTGATGACTACAATGTTCATCGCAATCGCTATGATCGAAGCGCAAGTTATCTATACACTTGTTATTGCTCTAATAGCACTTTACGCTAACCCATTTCTTGGTTAATTAGTGTATCGAGGAGGAATTTTTTCCTCTTCAAAACTACATTTGCGGTCGTGGTGGAACGGTAGACACGCTACCTTGAGGTGGTAGTGCCCTACGGGTGTGGGGGTTCAAATCCCCCCGACCGCACCAAAAACTTATTTTTTTCTTACTATTTTTTTCAAATACGATTTATTTTTTAAATTTCATCTTGCTTTTATTTTTTTTTATGTTATAATGCTCAATCTTAATATTTCACAAAAAGGATAGTACATGACAAAAGCAGAGTTTGTAGAACTAATGCAAAAAAATGGTAATTTTGAAAGTAAAGCGGCAGCTGAAAGAGCTATAAAAGCATTTACTGATTCTATAACAGACGTTTTAGCTAAAAAAGAGAGCTTAACGCTAGTAGGTTTTGGTACTTTTTCAACAGCACATGTTGCTGCTAAAAGCGGAACTGTTCCAGGAACTGATAAAACTTATAATAAACCGGCACATACTGCTCCTAAATTTAAATTTGGTAAAACAGTTAAAGACGCTGTAAACTAATTACTCAAACCCTGCTATTGCAGGGTTAAATCCCCTTAAATTCATCTATTTTTTCTACTTTTATATTATTATTACTACTATATTTATTTTTTAAAGGTTATTTATGGATTTTCGTAAATGTATCGGTATAGGGATTGCAGGCAATTTTGCGCATCATTTAGAACAAGCTGGAGAAATTGAGGATTTCAAAGATGTTATTACGGAAGATCCAAATGCTCCAAAAGGAATATTTCCTTTTTATCTGCCAAATAGTGACACCTTCCTGGGCCGTTATCCTATAAGCAGTGAAACTTTGACATTGCCTTTTAGAGATGAGGCGCAAGTGGAGCCCGAAATTGTTTTGTTGTGTGATATAACATACGATAAAGATAAAAGAGTTATTGATGTACTGCCAAAGGCTTTTAGCGCATTTAACGATTGTACTATACGCAAAGAGGGCGCTAAAAAAATATCGCATAAAAAAAGCTGGGGAGATGACAGCAAAGGAATAGCTGATAAGTTTATTGATATAGATAAGTTTAGCAAGGGAGGAGTGATGGATAACTATCATCTTTGCTCATTTGTCAAAAGAGCCGGCACTCTTTATGAGTACGGCGTTGATGCTCCGCTTCTAGGATATGGATATTTCTATGAAAAACTATTGGTTTGGCTAAAAGATAAGTTAAACGATCAAAAAGATTTTGGACCACTTGAAGATATGGCAATGCATCTAAAAGATACGAATTATCCATCGCAAGCCCTTGTAACCATAGGAGCAACTGCTTATGCAACTTTTGGAGAAAAAAATTATCTTGCAAGCGGAGATGAAATATATGTTGTAGCTTATGACGCTAGAGTTGATAGCGGCGACCTAACTCCAAGCGCCACAAAGGTTATATTAACTCAGGTAGTCAAATAAAGGTAATAAATGGAACTTTATAGATTTATCGTAAGTGGCAAAGTTCAAGGCGTTTTTTACCGTAAAAGTGTATCACAAAATGCCATGATGGCAGGATATAAAGGAACGGTAAAAAATCTCTATAACGGTACGGTAGAGGTTTGTGTAGAGCTAAACGATGATGAGATAGAAGGATTTTTAGAACTTTTAAAACAAGGTTCTCCTCTTAGTGAAGTTGAAAATATTTCATACGATATCGTAAATCATAAGAGCCTTGAGTATGATGGATTTATAATTTTATAAAAATAGAATAATCAAACAGCAGGCTTAACCCGTTCTTACTTATCTGTTGAGTTTACTGTAATTGTTTTTTTAAATCTGCTATAAAATCGCTTATATTAAGCTGGCCCCCATTTCTTATGCTCCTATGTATAAAATGTTATCTTAGCATGTTGTTTGGAAATGGGGGCCAGCTTAGTGATTGCCGCATCTTTCATGATGCCTTTTACTACTTTTGCTTCTTATTAAAATATTATCAAAAGATAAAATTTATCCTTTATAAATTGTAACTCTTTTTTGATTATTTTTGTTTAAAAGGTTTTGTGATCATCAATAAAGTAGGAGTAAGAAGCAGATCGCCGATCATTGCAACCAGCATTACAACAACAGTAAGAATACCGAAATAAACCGTAGGCATAAAATTCGACATTGCGAGTATAGAAAAACCTACTATAACTATTACCGCCGCATAATACATGGCAATTCCCGTGCTTCTATGGCTATTGTATAAAGACTTTATATAGTTTCCGTTTGTCTCTTTTAGTTCAGTTTCGAATGTATGGATATAGTGGATGGTGTTATCAACGGTTATACCGACACTAATAGCAGCAATAGTTATTGTCATGATATCGAGCGGTATGTTGAGATATCCCATGGTACCAAAAAGAACAGTTATAGGGATACTGTTCGCGATAAGCGCGATTATGGACAGCTTTATATCTCTAAATAGCATTAAGAACATTATAAATATTGTGAAAAGCGCCCACCCCAATGTTTTTATCTGTGAATCAAATAAAGATTGAAGCACATTATTGTATAAAACAAGCAGATTTGATATTTGAGCATTTTCATATTTACCGTCAAGAATAGTTTGAATATCATTGTTTATTTTTTTTATCAAGACATCTCTTCTGAGTGTCGGATCTGAGTCTATAGCTCTTGTTGTTATTCGTGCTTGGTTTTTTTCTATATTTATATATGGATCGATCAATATTTTTTTATTTTCTGAGGAGAGATTGTTTTGGATATATGCCAGATCTACGCTGTCAAGTTCTTTGCCGTTCTTGAGTATCTTAACAATATCGGCAGTTGTAGCAACCGATAAAACTTTACCGACTTGCGGTATTGATTCTAGGTAGTCGTGAACTTTTTGGATTTTTGTAAGTTTTTCTTTGGTTAGCCAATATTTTTTCTCTTCACTTGTAGCGTTAAATTCACTTTCAAAGTCATCAAGCTGTGCATCGCTTTTGTTTTCTGATGTTATTTTTGCCTGAATGGATGAAGCATTGTTCTCTTTGAATGTTATGATGATATCAAGAGGTGTGGTTCCGCCTAGATTTTGATCCAATACTTTCATGCCTTTATATATCTGGGTATCTTGTTTAAAGTAGTTAATGAAACTATTTTCTACGTAGAGTTTTTTAGCTCCTATTAGAGATACTCCGGAGATGATAATTACTATTGTAAATATAAAAATTTTATGCTTTTCAACCATATGGGCGAAAATATATGAAACTTTTGATTTTTCGTCTATAAATGTTGCTTCTGATTTGCCTATTATCATAAGTATTGCAGGAAGTACTATAAAGATGACAACAAGATAAACCATAGCGCCTATACTCATCATCCAGCCATAATCAGATATGGGAACCATATCGCTTGTTATCAGGGAGCCAAATCCTGCAACATTTGTAATAGCTACATAAAAGGCAGGCTCCCCCATATCTTTTAGCAGAAATTCCAATATCTTGCTATTTTCCCAATGAGGGTATTTTAAGACAAGATCCATATATTTTATTATCATGTGAATGATAAGCGGCATTGTCAGTATGATTTGTAGAAGGATAAAATTTGACGATACGACACTTATCTCCCATCCTACAAAGCTTATGATGCCTGCAGTGATAATAAGCGAAACAGCAGACATAATGAGTGTCAAAACAACCCATCTTAATTCTTTGAAAATAAACCACAGCATAAAAACAACAAGAATAAATACTAAAATACCAAATATTTCAAGATCATACTTGACAAACTCGATCATATCATCGCTAATCATATTTGCGCCACCTAGGTGCATTGTTGCGCTTGGGGCATATTTACTTATAATTTCTCTTATTTCTTTTATATATATATGATTTTTTTGTTTTGAGAGCTTTCTGTATGATTTGAACTCTTTTTTTATTTTATTATATTCTTTTTGCTGTTTTGAGTTTAAAATGTGATTTTTCTCTAAAACATAAAATTCATTTCTTTTATTTAGCAGTTCAAAATATTTTTTGTCATATTTCATATTTATGACGATTGCAGATGTTTTGAGATCTTTAGAAACTAAATTTTGTTTGTAGAGTCCAGAAGTTATAAATTCTTGTTTTGCTAATTCCTTGTTTGCATTCGGATCGCTGAGCGTTGTGATGTTATCAAGGCTATTTTCGCTTTTTGAATTTTGCAAAAGAGGAGCATTTAGGATGGATGTAACTGATTGGGTGAATTCAAGTTTTTCTATATCTTTGCTAATGTTTTTGATCGTATTTAAAGAAGCAAAGCTTAACATATCGCTTTTTGGCGTATAGGCAATTACAAGCATATCGGGAGAATTAAAGTTTGTTTGAATTTGTCTGTAAAAAGCTAAGTCTTTATCATCTTCGAGAAGCAATGTTTCGCTTGATGCATCTATTTGTAATTTTAGGGCATGGTATCCAAAAAATATAGTAATAATAAAAATTCCGGCTAAAAAATATTTCGGATATTTTAGTAATACTCTATAGAAATTATGCAACATTCACTAACTTTTATATATATAAAATTTGAAATTGAATATACCAAATCAATATAGAGGCAATATATCCAACTAAAATCATCCAAGCATATTTCATATGTGACTTAAATGTATAAATCCCTTTAAGTCTACCCATGATGCCAACACCGGCTGCGGAACCGAAGCTTATCAGGCTCCCTCCAATTCCGGCAGTTAATGTAACAAGCAGCCATTGATCCAAGCCCATTTGCGGATCGGCTTTAAGTATCGCGCTCATTACAGGAACATTGTCTATTATTGCTGAGATAAAACCAACACCCACATTGCCCGCAGTTGCTCCTATGCCGTCATATAGTTTTGTGATATATTCCAAAAATCCAAGAAAATGCAATGCGCCAACAGCAGCTAATATTCCAAAAAAGAAAAGCAAAGTATCATTTTCTATATGTTTCATATTGACAAATACATCAAATGTTTCACCATTTTTTTTCTTTAATCCATGAGAGTATAGTTTAAGAATAGCAAGACCAAATACCATTCCCCACATAGCAGGAAAATGAAAAAATTGATGTCCAAGTATCGCAACTCCTATAGTTGCAATTCCTAAATATATGATTACTTTTGCGCCGGGTTTAAGATTTTCAATTTTATCTGTTTGATCGGAAAAAGGAGGTTTTTCATTTGATACAACCCGAGATAAAAGCCAAGCTGTTATCATGTAGCCGGTTATTGATGCAGGAAAAAGCATTAAAAAGTCTAAAAATTCACCTTTGCCGGCAGTCCATGCCATCAGTGTTGTTATATCGCCAAATGGACTCCACGCACCACCTGCATTAGCCGCCACTACAATATTTATGGCGCTTGGAACTAAAAATTCTTTATTTGTTCTATCTATGGTAAAAATTACCGTAGATAGTATTAGGGCAGTTGTTAGATTGTCCGCAAAAGGAGATATAAAAAAAGCTAAAGATCCTGTTATCCAAAAGAGTTGTTTGTATGTATATCCTCTTGATACAAGTTTATATTTTAATACATCAAATATATTTCGCTCGATCATTGTCTCAATGAATGTCATTGCAACTAATAAAAAGAAAAATATCTCTGCAATTTCAAGTATAAGAACTTTCATTTCGTGATGAAGCGGTTTAACATCTAGCCCGTTTAACGCAAAATATATGCCAATGACCATAAACATTGTTGTGCCTGCATTAAGTGCCGGGATCGCTTTATTTATATGATATTTTTCTTCGGTTGCAATAAAATAGTAGCCAACTAAAAAAATTAAAAGTGACGATATCCCTGCCCATGTCCATGTTAAATGAATTGCTGTTTCTGCCATTTTTAATTCCTTATGATATTACTGTATTATACACTTTGCTAGTTAAACCACTCTTTTACTTTCTCAAAACAACTTTCAAATACGCTTTTATGAGGTTTGCTTTCTATGCCAAAACTATCTTGAAGTTCTTCAAGAAGTTTTTGCTGATTTTCATTTAGCTTGCTAGGAAACAGTATTTTAATTTGCGCCACAAGTCTTCCCCGTCTGCCGTTATGAACATCGGCAACACCTTCATTTGCAAATATGAACTGCTCTTTGTCGTTTGTACCTTTTTTGAGATTCAGTTCAAGTTCGCCTTTTAGTGATGGTATCTTGACAACGCCGCCAAGTATTGCTTGGGTGAAAAACACAGGAACTTCTATGTATATATCGTTTCCGTTTCTAATGAAGTGTTCATCTTCTTTTACGCTAAATGTTACATAGAGATCGCCTCTTTGTCTATTTTTGGATACATTGCCGTATCCTTTGACTCTCAGTCTGTTTCCGTTGTCTATCCCTGCAGGTACTTTTATGGTAACTTTTTCTTTTTTGATATCATATGTTTTACCGCCGCATGCGCTGCATTTGTCTTTTGCAACCGAGCCTGCTCCGTGACAATGAGGACATGTTTGCGCAAATGTCATAAAGCCCTGTCTGCTTACAACTTGACCTTGACCGTTACATGTTTTACATGTTTCTAGTTTGCCGTCTTTTGCCCCCGTACCTTTACACGCCTCGCATGAAACTTTATACTCTATTGTGATCTCTTTTTCACAGCCAAATATAGCTTCATTAAATTCAAGCGTATATCCGATCTCAAAGTCAAGCGCATATTTTGCATTATCCTTCCTGCTTCTGTCGTTGCCAAAACCGCCAAATCCACCGCCGAACATTGAGTTGAATATATCCATGATGTCATCCATATTCGCACCGCCGCCAAATCCGCCCATACCTCGACCTTCAAGTCCTGCTTTGCCGTATCTGTCGTAAATTGATCTTTTTTCTTCATCGCTCAATACTTGATATGCTTCATTGATAAGCTTGAACTTGTCTTCCGCTTCTTTATTATCAGGATTTCTATCCGGATGGTATTGCATAGCAAGTTTTCTAAATGATTTTTTTAGCTCACTCCCATCACAATTTTTACTAACTTGTAAAATTTCATAGTAATCAATTTCTGTCATTTTTGTCCTCTAGATCTATAATTATAGTTATAATATTTTTGCGAATTTTACCATAAAATAAATTTGATATAATAGTGGCTAAAAAAGTGTAGTCAAAATGATAGTTCATATAGTTTTTTTCAAATTTAAAGAAGAACAAAAAAAAGAAAATATAGAGCGAGCAAAAGAGATGCTGCTCTCCCTTTCAAACAGTGTCCCCACGCTTAAATCCATAGAAGTTGGAGAGAATTTTGCAAACGAAGAGAGGGCTATGGATCTAAGTATTATTACTCATTTTGACTCTGCCCACGATCTAAAAATATACGCCATTCATCCGGAACATCTCAAAGTGGTTGATTTTATAAAGCAAGTAGTGGAGTACTCAAAAGTAGTTGATTATGAAACACACTAAGATCGAAGCGTTTCAAAACTTAGTTAACGCATTTGAGTCATTTCCTACTATTGGCAAAAAGTCCGCCGTTAGGCTTGCTTATCACTGTGTTGCAATAGATAGTTTTGCGGCAATGAAGCTGGCTCATGCTATAGAAAACGGAGTTGCAAATATCCAAAAATGCTCAAAATGTCACAATATGAGTGAAAATGAACTATGTTCGATATGCGCCGATCCATATAGAGATAGTTCACTTTTGTGTATCGTTCAAAGTGCTAAAGATATACTTGTCATTGAAGAGAGCGGACAGTTTGATGGAATATATTATGTTATAAGCGAGATAAACGATCTTGATGAGGAGCATCTCTTTGATGCAGTAGAGGGAGTTGCTGAGATCGTCTTTGCTTTTCCTCCGAGTATCGCAACTGATGCTATGATACTTTACATTGAAGATAAGCTAAAAAATCTAGATATTGATTTTACGAAAATTGCTCAAGGCGTTCCGACTGGGGTCGAGCTTGAAAATATAGATATGATATCGCTTTCACGAGCATTATCCGGCAGGATCAAGATATAAAGTTTAATTAAATATATCATTATTTTAAAAAAGTGTACTTTAACATTTAACTTTTTTATGTTAAACTACACTTTATAAATAAAGGATACACCATGATCGAACAACTGCAAGAAAAACAACGAAAATTAGTATATAACGCAAAAAATATCACCTATATAAGAAATGAGTTTGAACTCTTGGAGAGCAGCGAGAGACTTATTGCGCTTGTTGGAGCAAGGGGAGTGGGTAAAACTACATTGCTGCTTCAATATTTATCAAAGTTCAGCCTTGACGAAGCGTTGTATTTTAGCGCAGATGATATTAGTATCGTGAATTTTGGAATTATAGAGATAGTCCAAGAGTTTTATAAATTGGGAGGTAGAATAGTTGTAATTGATGAAGTGCATATGTTTAAAGATTGGGCGGCGCATATCAAAAATCTTTATGATTTTTATCTGGATTTAACGCTTAGAATTAGCGGCTCTTCAATGCTAAATATATTAATGCAAAGCCATGATCTCAGCAGAAGAATTGTAACAAAAGAGCTACAAACACTAACGTTTAAAGAGTATTTTGAGATTAAATATAAAAGTTCATTACCAGGCTTTTCGTTGGAAGAGATATTAAAAAACCACAACAATCTTTCTTTTGAGCTCACGCAAAAATATCCAAATCTTTATAAAGAGTTTACGCAATATCTCAAAAGCGGTGCATATCCGTTTTTTGCTACAAGTAAAGATAGTGGTACTTTTAACAGCAAACTATTTAATTCTATGGAAAAGATTATCTATGAAGATATCCCATCAACAAATAAAATAAAATTTGAAAACTTGAGTGTATTCAAAAAGCTCATCTATTTAGTAATCTCTTCAAAGGTACCGTTTTCGGTTAAAATTGATTCTTTAGCAAAAGATTTGGGTGTAAGTGAACCGACACTTTATGCTTATCTTGAAATGCTTGATAAAACAGGTATTTTCAGAACTATAAGAAAATACAGTGTCAAACAAACCAAGAAGCCCCAAAAACTCTACTTTAAAAATACAAATATTCTTTATGCGCTTAGTGTGGACCAAAAAATAGCTATTGATATAGGAACGGCAAGAGAAACATTTTTTGTAAGTTGTTTTGATGATATTTACTATAGTGATATAGGAGATTTTAGAGTAAATAATATCTTTTTTGAAGTGGGCGGAAAAAGTAAAAATTTTGAACAGATAAAGGATAATCCAAAAGGATATTTGGCGATAGATATCGACACTACGACAAATAAGCATAAAGTGCCTCTTTGGATGTTTGGGATGCTGGATTCTCATGTTGCATCTCATTGATGTTATAAGAAAATGAAAAGAAAAGAAAATAAGCATAGATACATTATGCTTATGACAACTACAACATAAAAAAATAAATGCAAATACTATAATACCACGAATGTCAAGAGGAGAGTAAGTAATAAAGGTGGCGACTGACCCGTAGAATGCGTAGAATAATTGACAATTATAGCATAGTTTCAACTTATTTAATCTATTTGAATACAATAGCATTAATGATGTCAGGAATAAAGTTCGTGGCATTTATATTTAAGTCAATACAAACATCTAACTTCCAAAACTCTTATCGTTGATATATCTTTGTATAAAATCTTTTACATCTTCATATATGAAAGAGTCGCGGTACTCTTCTATTTTTCCTCCGCTAGCATTTTTGTGTCCGCCGCCGTTTCCGATAAGAGCAGCCATAGAGGATAGGTCAAGCTTGTCATGACCTCTGAGTGAAAATATCCCTCTGAAATTTACATCCATATAAAAGTCAAACTCCGGATTTTGTACCAAGAAAGTATTGCCAATGATCGACGAGTTGCCGACATTGTATCCGAGAAGTCCCTTGAATCCTTTGTAGCTTATGGTAAATCTATCTTTATTTTGCGAAAGAAGAGAAGATACATATGATGCTATCAAATTATCCTTGGTATCATTTTTATCACTTATAAAAAACTCTTTTTTTATAGCGTGAATGTTGTCATCAAGTTTGATATGGGTATCACTGCCGCTTAAGAGTTTTTTTGCGCTGTCTATCAAGAAATGCTTATAGTCTATATCGTATTTTTGGAACATTATACGGTTTATCTCTTTTGCTGAAGATATCATGCTCATCATAACTTTGCCGTATTCAAAATAGTCATTTTTATTATGCCACATATCAACATCATTTATGGCATCTACTACCGTTTTAAACTTGCCTTCCATATCAAAGTCATAATTTTTTTTGAGCCAATCATATGTAAGCCAAGTTGCGCAGTGCGCAATGTCTAGATGGTACCAGTCGTGTTTTTCACTGCTGTTAAGTCCGGTTATATGATGATCTAAAAGCACAAGATCCGCTTCAAGTTCTTTGGCTTTTTTTTCTATCCATGCAGCTTCTTTTGGCGATAGGTTAAGATCTGTTATGAGTATGATTGCATTTTTGGCATGATTACCGCTTTTTATGCCGGATATGATCTCTTTTAGTCTAGCGCCAACTTCAGGACCGTAGTTTGCACTGTAAAAATTTATATCTTTAAATGCAAGACTCGTTAAATACTGACAACCGTAACCGTCCAAGTCTATATGTGAAAGATGAAAAACTTTATTTTTCAAATATATCCCCCAGTGTCATTTCGGTTAAAAATGAATTTACTTTAGTTTGAAATTTTGCCAAGAACGGTGAAATTGCACACATCCCAACTGCCCCGTTAGGACAGCTTTCCTTATATTGTGTGCAGTCAAATACTGCAGGATATTTATTTTCGGCCGCTACTACTATGGAAAAAAGCGTAATTTCATCGATAGGACGAGCTAGGACAAAACCGCCTTTCGCGCCTTTTCGAGAAATTAGTATTTCGTTTTTTGCCAAATTTTGCAAGATCTTTGCCAAAAAACTTTTCGGGATATTTAACTCATTGGCTATAAATTCAACACCGATAGGATGTTTTGCATTTTTGATGATCTCAAGCGAAAGAAGAGCGTATTCAGTAGCGCGGGTTAGTAGCATATATATTCCTCAAATTTATTAGGACTATTTTACTCTAAAATAACTTTATTTAGAGGCATTTTTTTGTTTAATCAATAAATAAGTTTATCAAGATATAATTGCATTTCAAAAATTTATACCAATCAGGAGGTCATTATGGCTTTAGATACGGCGAAAAAACAAGAGATAATCTCTAAGTTTGCTAAAAATGAAAAAGATACAGGTTCAACTGAAGTGCAAGTAGCGCTTTTGACTGAAAGAATCAACTATCTTACTGAACACCTTAAAACTAACAAAAAAGATCACTCATCAAGAGTAGGACTTTTGAAACTAGTCGGTCAAAGAAGAAGATTGATGAGATATCTTAAAAATGTTGACATCACTAGATGGCACACTGTTAAAGATGCTTTAGGTATCAGAAACTAAAATCTATTTTTGCCGCCTTTTGGCGGTAATGCTTCACGCAATCATAATTTTCCCATATTCTATTAACACTTTCACATTAAATTTTATTATCTCTTAAATACTAAAATACTTCATTGCATTTTAATATTTATAAAGTTGAGCTATATAGACTTAACTATTCTACATAAAAATATTTATGTTATACTTGACAAAATATCACTCAATGTTGTATAATCCCCTCAAGCATAGTTTTAGCAAATAAAACTTGCCATAAATTTTTTTATTCAAGGAGGCTTATTTGTCACAAGAAGAAAAAGTAAATTCTGAGCAGATCGAAGAAGAAGCGGTAGAGCAGTGTGAATCAGAGCAAGTGATGGAAGTCGATGAAGTAGCTGCGCTTCAAAATGAAGTTCAAGAATATAAAGATAAATATTTGAGAGCTTATGCTGATTTTGAAAATACAAAAAAGCGTTTAGCAAAAGATAAAATAACCGCAGTGGCTTATGCAAATAGCAGTTTTGCAAAAGATCTGCTAAGCGTTATGGATTCATTTGACGGCGCGCTTGCTTCTATTGATATCATTAATGCCGATGAGCACTCTGAAGTATTGGCAAGTATTAAAGAAGGTATTTCAAAAACGCATGAACAATTAAAAAAAGTTCTTGAGAAACACGGCGTTAGCGAAATTGAGTGTGAAGGATGTCTAAATCCTGATGTTCATCAAGCTATTATGCAAGTTGATCATGATGAGAAAGAAAGCGGCGAGATCGTGCAAGTCCTTCAAAAGGGTTACAGTATGAAAGATCAAGTGCTTCGCCCTGCAATGGTAAGCACAGCAAAATAAAAATAAAGGAAAATAAATGGCAAAAGTATTAGGAATAGATCTAGGTACTACGAATTCAGCTATGGCGATATTTGACCATGGCGAAGCAAAAATTATAGTAAACAAAGAGGGCAAAAACACAACGCCTTCGGTTGTTGCTTTTACTGATAAGGGTGAAATTTTAGTAGGAGAGAGCGCAAAAAGACAAGCAGTAACAAATCCAGAGAAAACAATATATTCTATTAAAAGAATAATGGGTCTAATGTGTGATGAGCCAAAAGCAAAAGAGGCAAAAAGCAGACTCCCATATCATGTAATTGACAGAAACGGCGCTTGTGCGATAGAGGTTGCAGGCAAAACTTATACTCCTCAAGAAATTTCAGCAAAAGTTCTAATGAAATTAAAAGAGGATGCAGAAAGTTACCTTGGAGAAAAGATAACTGACGCTGTTATTACGGTTCCTGCCTATTTTAATGATGCACAAAGAAAAGCTACAAAAGAAGCAGGAACAATTGCAGGTCTTAATGTTCTAAGAATTATCAATGAGCCTACATCTGCAGCGCTTTCTTATGGACTAGATAAGAAAAATGCAGAACAAATAGTGGTTTATGATCTAGGGGGCGGTACGTTCGACGTTACGACACTTGAAACAGGCGATAATATTGTAGAGGTTATGGCAACCGGCGGTGATGCATTTCTAGGCGGAGATGACTTTGATAATAGACTTATTGACTTTATAGCTGCAGAGTTTAAAAATGAAAACGGTGTTGAGCTTAAAAATGATGTAATGGCTCTTCAAAGATTAAAAGATGCTGCTGAAAATGCAAAAAAAGAGCTATCAAGCGCAACTGAAACTGAGATAAACCTACCGTTTATCACAGCAGATGCCTCTGGCCCAAAACACCTAGTTATGAAAGTGACTAGAGCAAAATTTGAATCATTGATCTCGGATCTTGTTTCAAATACGATCAAAACTATCGAGAGCGTTCTAAAAGATGCGGGTGTAAATAAAAATGAGATCAATGAGATAGTAATGGTTGGAGGATCAACTCGTGTGCCTCTTGTTCAAGAAGAAGTTAAAAAATTCTTTGGTAAAGAGCTTAACAAGTCAGTTAACCCTGATGAAGTTGTTGCGCTTGGTGCAGCGATACAAGGCGGAGTTCTTGCAGGCGATGTTAAAGATGTGCTACTTCTAGACGTTACGCCTTTGAGCCTAGGAATTGAGACTCTTGGCGGGGTTACGACAAAGATCATAGAAAAAGGCACAACGATACCGGCTAAAAAATCGCAAGTGTTTTCAACTGCAGATGACAATCAGCCGGCAGTTAGCATCCATGTACTTCAAGGCGAGAGAGAATTTGCCAAAGATAACAAATCTCTTGGTATGTTTGAGCTTAGAGATATTCCTGCAGCTCCAAGAGGCGTACCTCAGATCGAAGTTACGTTTGATATAGATGCAAATGGAATATTGACAGTTTCTGCTCAAGATAAAGGAACAGGCAAATCTCAAGAGATCAAGATCACAGGTTCATCTGGATTAAGCGATGAAGAGATAGCAAAAATGGTAGCTGATGCTGAAGCGCATAAAGCAGAAGATGAGCAAAGAAAAGCTTTGGTTGATACAAAAAATCAAGCTGACGCGCTTATCCACCAAACTACAAAATCTCTAGGCGAGCTTGGTGAAAATTTTGATGCGACAGAAAAAGCAAATATCGAAAGCGCTATAAGTGATTTGGAAGCTGCACTTAAAAATGACAATGCAACAAAAGAGGAAATAGAAGAAAAAGTAAAAACTCTTACAGAAAAAAGTCATAAGTTAGCAGAAGCTCTTTATGCAAAAGAACAAGGCGGCGCAACACAAAATGCAAGCGGCGCAAAAGATGACGATGTCATCGATGCAGAAGTAGAATAATCTTCTTTTTTGATTCACGCTCTAAGTTGAGCGTGAACTTTACTTATCAAATATTATTTTATCATTAAAATA
>DYMX01000025.1 GCA_020721345.1 Sulfurovum sp. | reverse complement strand
TGTTTATCGCTTGTATTTATGAAACTAGGCAACCAAACGAAAGTGAAACTGGACACCTATTAATATGAGAACACCCTTAAAAAGAGCTACATAAGACTTGCTTTTTATGCTTTTTGAAACAACAAAAAGACTTAACCCATATGTCAGTGCATCGCCTAAGTTGTCCGAACTATCTGAAAAATAGTGATATAGATTTGGCTTGGAATGCTGCAATCACTATAACGATAAACATAACCGCATTTATCAAAAGTACTTTTATTAGTGTGCTTTTTGTCTATTTTTTAAAACTGCTAAATTACAGCCATTTTCGCAACCGCAGCCCGCCATCTAATCTCCGTTAACCTTTATCAAACTTTGATTTTCTAACATATACACTTCATCGCACATTGATGCTACATCGTTGTCGTGTGTAACAAGAACCAATCCTGCATTTTCTTCTTTTATATAATCTTTCAGCGCTTTCATGACCATAGTTGCCGTTTCTTTATCTAAATTACCGGTCGGTTCATCCGCAAAGATAATACGCGGTTTTTTTGCCATTACTCTTGCTATTGAAACTCTTTGCTGTTGCCCGCCTGATAATTCTGAAGTTTTTTGCTCCATAAGAGAATCTATCTCAAGCAGTTTTACTATTCTTTCGTCAATAGTTGTATTTGATAGCATTGATGATATATCTATATTCTCTTTTGCTTTCATTCCTTTAAAAAGATGATGAAACTGAAAGATCATGCCAAGATCAAATCTTCTCATTTTATCTATTTGTTCATCGTTTAACTTATTAAGCTCTTTGCCAAGCATTATTAATTCACCGCTTTTCGGCTTTAAAAAAGAGGATAATATATGAAGAAGCGTTGACTTACCGCTTCCGCTTTTTCCAACAATGGCAATACTTTGTGATGGATCAAGTTCAAAATTTATGTTCTTAAAAAGTTCATAGTCAAATGAGTGCGAGATGCCCTTTGCCTCTATAAGTTTCAATTGTCTTCCTTCTTTATTTTTTTAAATTCATTATTTATTTTTAACAATTCATCTTTTGTCTGCTTATCGTTTATAGCGCCTATCCACTTTTCTATTGTTCCGAAGTCCCATTCATTTAAGTTCATGCTCTTATATTTCTTCTTCCATAAAGTTAAATTATATTTTTTGTGCGATTTGGCATTTTGAAAAATTTTCAACATATCATAGAACATCATAGATTGCTTATCTTTTGCAAAAAGTTTTACAAAATTTTTCTCTATTTGTCTATCAAATGAGATATCCGAGATGAGATTTATCTCAAAAATATTAAGATAGTTTGATGGCACTGCCTTATTGATAGCTATTGATTTCTTATAGAACAAGATAGCCTTTTGATGATCAGCTTCTACTTTTTTCCCGTCATGATAAATAATACCCGCATATCCGCATGCCTCGTCGTTTTTTTTGTCGCATGCGCTCTCAAGGTACTTGATGGTTTTTTGCATATCCAAATGTTTTTCATCTTCGTAGTATTTGGCAATACTCAGGCAACTTAAAACATTGCCTAAAGCGCAGGATCTATCCAAATAATACATTGCCGACTTTTCATCCCTGCCCTCAAAACTTGTCGAGATATATAGCAGCCCTAAAGCCACACATGATTGTTCATGGTTTTTAGCACAAGCCTTGTCAAGGTAGCCTATGCCGTGCTTTAGATATATCCTATCATTATTATTTTGCGCATAGCTTTGTAAATTTAAAAGTCCTAAAATAAAACATGCCTCTTCGTTATCTTGCTCACAGGCCATTTTGTAAATATCGTACTTTCCCTGATAAACTTCATCAACTTTAGCTCCGCTCCAATCCTGAAGCTCTGAGTCTGCATAAACAAAACAAAAAAACAAAAAAACAATTGGTATCAGTCTATTCATTTTAAAAATCTTTCCGGTTTATTTTAATGATTATATCACAACTAGTTATTTTTATATCTCTGCTTAATAAAAAAGTAAAATCTTTTAAATCTATATATAAATCTGCTTCTGCCGCTTAATATTTTTCCTTTAAAGTATTGCAGCTCAAGTTTGATAAACTCTTTTGTTTTCAAGAGTATGTCCATGGTTGATTTATAAATTTTACTATTTTTGATTAAATTTAAAATATTTTCAAGTGCATAAAAAGATACTCTAAACCACTCAAAAGTCATAAGTTTTGACTTTACAACCTTAAACATCCAAAAAGTAAAAACAGCAATTGGAATTTTTGTCAGATATAGCCCAACGCCGAGCAAAAAATTACCGCTTACCATTAGTCCGCCTGCAACTATTCCAAGAGCTTCTACAATGGTAAATAAAGCAATAAAAATAACAAGGATTATATATCTATTTGCTGATCTTAGAACAATATTCAGCTTTTGTATTACATTAAAAGATTCTAGAAACCTGTATATAGGTTCGGCAATAAAATCCCATATAATTTCTTCAAATATTATATATAAAAATACTAAGAAAAATTGTAAAAATAATAAGAATTTGTTTAGAATATTTTTAAAAAAATTAAAAAGTGCAGTCATGTAAATTCAAAGAGACGAGAGTCTCTTTGTGATTATTTTCTTCTAAGCTCTTTGATACGAGCTGCTTTACCTTTAAGTTCTCTAAGATAGAAAAGTTTTGCTCTTCTAACACGTCCGCGTCTAAGTACTTCTATTTTCTCTATGCTTTCAGAAAAAAGTGGGAAAATTCTCTCAACACCAACATTGTTGGCTCCCATTTTTCTAACCATAAATGTTCTACCAGTTCCCTGACCTCTTATAGCTATGCAAAGACCTTCATAATTCTGGATTCTTTCTTTGTTGCCTTCTGTAATTTTAACAGCTACTTTTAAAGTATCACCAGCTCTAAATTGTGGTATCTCTTTGCCTTCGATTTGCGCTTGTTCAAATCTTTCAATAAATCTATTTCTCATAATTCGATGCCTTTTTTGCGACCTTTATAAATAAATCGGGTCTAAAATATTTTGTTTTACAGAGCGATAATGCTCTTTTCAAGGCTGTTATTTTACTATGATTACCCTTTAAATACTCTGAAATTATAGATCTTTTTTCAAAAAAATCAGGTTTTGTAAAGGCGGGTGCTTCCAGCAGGTTTTCTTCAAAGCTCTCACCTTCAAGTGAGTCGCTATTTCCCAGCACACCTGTCACATTTCTAGCTACGCTGTCGCACACAACTAAACTAGCCAATTCACCCCCCATTAGTATAAAGTCGCCTATTGAAAATATCTCATCAATTTCACTTTCAATAATCCTCTCATCGATACCCTCATACCTTCCGCTAACCAAGACAAGATGCGAAAAGTTTGAGAGTCTTATGGCATCATTTTGTGTAAACTTTTTACCGACGGGACTAAGCATAACAACTCTTGAATCATTATTTTTAACTGCGCGAATAGACTCTATTAATGGTTCCGGCATCATTAGCATTCCTGCGCCGCCCCCTACCATCGGGGAGTCAACCTTATTGTATCTATCTTTTGAAAAATCCCTAGGATTGATAAAATCGATACTTATCAAAGCGTTCTCTTTTGCGCGGGACAAAATACTTCCGCTAAAATAACCGGTTATCAGATCCGGAAATAATGTTACAAAAGAAAATCTCATTAGCTATTCTCTAAAATACTTTTAGCGTCAATAACAAATATCTCTTTTGATACAATATCAACACTGCTGATATATCTAGGAATATAAGGAATTAAAAAACTTTTTGGCATATTTTTTGCAATAAGCGCTTCATCGGTTGTGATTTCCAAATAATCGCTGTTTGTATATCTTTCGATATCTTTTACAACACCTAAAACTTCCATATTCTCGATAATTTTGCATCCGATCATATCAAACCAAAAATACTGCCCCTCGCCCAAGAGACAATTTTCTTTAGTTTGCTCAAATGTAGAATATATATTTGCATTTGTAAGCTTTTTTGCGCTCTCTAAACTCTCATAGCCTTTGAATCTTGCAATTGAGTTTTTTGGGTCAAATTTTATAAATTCTACGATGCCGCGATCTGTTTGGAATTGTGAGCCGGCTTTAAATTGTGCAGGAAAATCAGAATGGATATGAAGTTTCATATCGCCATGCAGTCCTACTGTTTTACCTATCTGGGCTATAAATATTTTAGACATTAGCTTGTACGCTTATGCGATAATTTTTCTCGCCTTTGGCTTTACACCCCGAAACTACTGCTTTGATAGCATTGATCATCTTGCCATCTTTACCTATTATTTTACCGACATCATTTTGATTTACGTAGATTACGAGCTCATCGCACTCATCCGTAGAGTTGAGCGTTTCAACTCTTACAGATTCAGGATTTGCTGCTAGAAGTTTTGTATAAGATTCTATAAAATCTTTAACCATTAATTATTATTTTGAAGTAAGTTTTTTAACTGTGTCACTCATTTGAGCGCCAACGCTGATCCAGTAGTTAACTCTCTCTTGATCTATTACAAGCGCTTTATCAGCCGATACAGGGTTATAATGACCGATTGATTCTATCCAGCCACCGTCTCTTCTTTTTCTGCTGTCAGTTACTACTATTCTATAAAATGGTCTTTTTTTTCTACCCATTCTTGTCATTCTAATTGTTGTCATATTATTCCTTGGTTGTGTGTATTTTTAAGTGCTGACAACTCTTTTCTTTATGCAAAAAGACTCATAAACACTTTTTGGAAGCGGATTATACCATAAAGTTTATAAAATATATATTAAACCTTACTTCCTTAGGTTGGGAAACCCTCCTCCGCCTTGCATTTGTCTCATCATATCCTGCATCTGCTTCATTCCATTTTTTCCGGAAAGCTGTTTTGCCATTTTAGCAGCATTGCCAAACTGTTTTAAAACCCTGTTTACCTGCATTTGATCCAAGCCTGCGCCTGATGCTATTCTTCTTTTTCTGCTGTTTGTAAGCAGCTCAGGATCTTCTCTCTCTTTGGGTGTCATAGAACTTATCATGGCTTTTATCATTTTAAGTTCACCGGAATTTTCAAGGTCCATATCACCCATTTGTTTTGCAATACCGCTCATACCAGGTATCATTCCCACAAGTGATTTCATAGATCCTAGTTTTTTAACTGATTCAACCTGCTCCAAGAAATCATTAAAGCCGAATTTACCTTTTTTGATCTTTTGTGAGAATTTCTTTGCCTGCTTGGCGTCGATTGCCGCTACCGTCTTTTCTGCCAATGTTTCTATATCACCAGCGCCCAAAAGTCTGTTTGTTATTCTATCAGGCAAAAATTGTTCAAGATCAGGCATCTTTTCGCCCATACCGATAAATCTCAGCGGTACTCCAACTTGATGCGACAACCCGAGAGCAACGCCTCCTCTGCTGTCACCGTCAAATTTAGTCAATATTACGCCGCTTATGCCGATTTTCTCTTTAAATGTTTCTGCCGTCTTGATGGCATCTTGACCCGTCATTGCATCGGCTACATAAAATATCTCATCAGGATTTGATATTTTTTTTACTTCAAAAAGCTCATCCATTAGCTCATCGTCAATTGCAAGTCTTCCTGCCGTGTCTATAAGCACAACATCATAAAGATCCTTATTTGCTTTTTCAAGTCCAAGTTTGACTATATCAACAGGCTTTGCGCTTTCATCGGCTACAAGTTCAACGCCTATATTTGCCGTAATTTGTCTAAGCTGCTCAACGGCTGCAAGTCTTTGCAGGTCGGCCGCTACGATAAGAACTTTTTTCTTTTTTTGTTCTTTTAGAAAATATGCCAGCTTTCCGGTGGTGGTTGTTTTTCCGCTTCCTTGCAAACCTGTCATAAGCACTACTGTCGGCGGTTTTGATGCAAAAACAAATCCCTGCTTGCCGCTAACGGTCAAAAGAGTATTTATCTCTTCTTGCAGAGCTTTTAGAAAATTATCCTTGCCAACGCCTAAATGTTTTGTTTTTGCTTCAATATTAGCTAGAAGTGTTTTTACTATCTTGTGATGTACGTCTGATTTTAGAAGTGATTTTTTAAGCTCATCTATTGCACGGCTAAGGGCCTTTTCATCGTCATGAAAACGAATTTTGCCTATGGCATTTTTGAAACTTTCTGTTAATGTATCGAACATATACTATTGCCTTAAAATTTATATATTATTTTGTATATTTATTGGCATAATTGTACCCAAGAGGGGCTTAAAATAGCAACTTTGCTATATTGTGTCTTATCTTTGCTTTTTGATATTTGCTTTGGCAATATTTTGCTTTTCGTTTAATTTTTGCTGATATGCTGCATCATATTGCTCAAAGAATATATTTTTTACTTTATCAAATCTTTTTGATTGTGACAATTTCTCAAAAATAGGATAATACTCTTGATGCGGTAAAAAGTCCAAAGAGCTATCGTCTCTGTCGCTAAAATCTTCAATATACTCTTTTAATATCTTATTTTGATATGGCATGAAAGAGTATGTGCAATCTAGCTCATCTATTGTTATTAATTGCATAGAGAGCAAAATAGTTATATCAAACAGATCTCTTGCTTTTTGTCTATTAAACAATGCGAATGTTTTTATCTTTATGATGTCATCAAGTGCTAATATTTTAAGTGTACCACTCTCTTGATATGAAGAAGTCTCGGCTTGTTTCAATATGTCAAATGACAGATCATTTCCCCTGTAGTAAAACTCTATTTTTACGCCATTTATCATAAATCTCATATGATAATTTTCTATATCTGCCCAATGATTGATTTTAAAACTGGATGCTTCTTTATCAGGAATAAACTTCGCACCGATTTTATACATCAATCTTTTGATGTCATTAATTGGTAATTGTGTGGTGCTTGCAATATCTATATCATAAGATATCCTATGGTCAAGATAATGAGACAATGCCGTACCGCCTACAAAATACAAAGGATGATTTTCAAAAATATCTTCTTTGGAAAATATATCAAGCAACTCTTTGATTTCGTTTGTCATGTAGTCTCCATTTTTCACACGCTTCAAGCATTGCTCTTATATTTTTATAATGAATGTTATTTTTTCCATATAACTTTAGACTTTCTTCTATCAATCTGCTGTATCCAAACAACACATACAGACCCATTATATCATCAAGAGTATAATTGCCTAGATAAGCCGATATCAGTTTATCTGTCTGCACTTTGAAACCATTATTTACGCTCCAAAACATATCATTGCCAAATAGGGACTTGTTTAGTGCTATATCTTTTTGTGAACGCTTGATGATAGTTTGATTGTTTGGTTTATAGAAATATCCCCTGCCACTTTTGATGATGACACCTTTATCTGCTAACCTTAAGAGATAAACCCTTAGCTTATCTCTGTCTTTACCAAGACACTCAAATGGATATATGATATCAACTTTAAGCTTTTTAATTTTATTTAAGATAAGGTTAAAGTCCGTCATAGTTGTACTATTTGATATATTTTTCATACCATATTGTACCATAAATTGTTTCGTTTTTGCTTCAACATTAGCTAGCAGCGTTTTGACTACCTTATGATGAACATCTGATCTTAGAAGTGATTTTTTAAGTTCATCAATGGCTTTGGCAAGCGCCTTTTCATCATCATAAAAACGAATTTTGCCTATGGCATTTTTAAAACTCTCTGTTAATGTATCAAACATTTACTAAACCTTGAAATTTATATATTATTTTGTATATTTATTGGCATAATTGTACCCAAGAGGGGCTTAAAAGTGTGATTTTCACACAAAATAAATTATTTATTTATAACTTTTAACTATCTATTTGCGTTAAAATAATCTACTACTTCAGCTTCTGTTTTGCACATGCTCATATCAGATAAACAATATATTTTTATCCCACTGCTATTTGTTTTTATTTTAATATCGTTGATATTCAACATATCAATACCTGTCATAAGATGGTAAGCATAATTCTTCATATACTCATCGTTTGGACTATTCATATTTTGCGGACTTGCTAAATTAACACTTTTGTTATTCTTTGATATGCCAGATGCTTGTTCTAAAATGATAGCCGTACTCACAAAGTCTACTATTTCATTTAACTGTTCTGGATTATCAAACCCAGCATATATCTCCTTCCCATCATCTGTAGGCTGAGCATTATATTCGATATTATTTTTTATAAAATTATTTGCACTTGATTCAAAGCCATCTATATTCGCATTCCTAAATGTTCCCTGGTTATCTAAGTTCTTATAGCCTTTTTCTATATTTTCAAGCATTCCGCTTGGTATAGTTATCTTCATTTGTGATTTGCAAAAAACTTGGGTACTGTTTGGGTCTTTTTTTGTTGTTGCAATACTGCCATAAGCCATCTTCATCAAAGCCACCGATGCTCTTACTTTTGATATATCATATGATGTTTCTTGGATTTTAATTTTATCTATAACACCATCTGCAATAAGTTTATTTAATATATTAAAAGATGTATTATCATCACATAAACTTTTTGTTTCTTTGTGCTCAGATAACATATCGTTTAAAATATTTTTCGAACCTTTTTCGTCAGAACATCCATGCATAAATAATAATCCAATAAAAAATATATTAGATGCTAAAAGTTTTTTCATAGACCAAGCCTTTAAAATAAATTAATTAATTCTATCTTTATAAAATAAATAATTTCTTAATAAAGGTTTGCACTCTCTACTTATACCTTGCTATATCTTTTGGTTCGGGAGAGACAAAATCGTATCCGAGCAATGATATCTTTTTAGCGTGAAGCAAAATTCTTTTTGCTTTTGTTCTGCTTCCATACTTCTCATCGCCAACAATTGGATATCCCACGTGAGCTAGATGCACTCTGATCTGATGTGTTCTGCCCGTATCTATCCTGATATCTATTTTGCTTTTTTTACCTTGAACTTCAAGTGGCTTGATAGTTGTATGTGCGGGCTTGCCGTTTTTTACATCGACTTTTGAAAATGCAGCTCCGCCTTTTTTGATAGTAGTGATCGGCGCATCGATCTCTTGCTCTTCATATATGATGCCGTCTACCCAAGCAACATAGTCTTTGATAACTTTTTTTTGCTTAAAAGCCTCTATTGCTTCCTTTGTAAAAGCTTCATCTTTACTCAAAAGTAAAACGCCGCTAGTTTCCCTATCAAGTCTATGAAGCAACTTTAAATTCGGCATAATTTTTTCTACATCATAACTCTCGACAAACGAAGGTTTATCAACAGCAACTATAAAATCATCTTCATATATTATGCTTATATCTTGCGGCATTTCTATTCTAAATCTTGTATCATCGTCTATATCAGCTCTTGCTATTTTTACCTTTTGATCGCCTACATAAACCAAGCCGCGGTCGATTAGCTCTTTTGCTTTATTGTTTGATATATTCTCTTGAAGTGCCAGTAATTTATACGCTTTTTCTTTTGACATGTTTTTTATCCGTTTTTTTAATTTTCTCTATTATCATATCTATATTTGCGCTACTTTTTATTGTAGTTTGCTCAAGTAGATTTGGATAACTTATAGCTTCTCTTAATTCATCTTTTGTGACGATTTTAATACCGTCAATTCCATTGAAAATCTCTTTTTGGTTAAAGTAATTTTCTCCGCTTATTATTTTACAGCCAAACTGTGCAGCTTCAAGAGCGTTATGCCCGCCAATAGGCTCAAAAGCTCCACCAAGGACCACAAGATCACTTATCGCATATATGTTTACAAGTTCGCCAAGAGTGTCAACCAGTACCAAATCGCTATCAAAATCATCTCGCTCGCTATATCTATGATAACTCCACCCATAAAGCCTTGAGAGAGAGCTCATCATCTTATCGACCTTATCAAATCTTTCAGGATGACGTGGAACTATAGCGATCTTCGAGTCTAATTTTTTTGATTTTAGAGATCTAAACCCGTCAAGTATCAAACTCTCTTCATTTTCATGCGTACTGGCTCCGCATACAAGTATGCCGACCGGTTTTTTAAAACTCTTTGTAGATTTGGCAATATTTGCAAATTTGATATTTCCTGTTACAAAAATATTTTTTGCTCCAAGCTCTCTAAAGCGCGCGGCATCATCTTTGCTCTGCATATAAATCTCATCTATGTTATCAAAAATTCTCTTATACAACCACTTAAATCTTAAATATTTCGGGTATGATTTTTCACTCATTCTGGCATTTACTAAAAGAGTTTTAGCGCCTCTTTTTTTTGCAAATAAAAAGAGTAAATACCAAAGCTCTGCCTCTAAGACTATTAACATTTTTTGAGGCTTTATCCAAAATGCAAGCAATGGTTCAAAGGGAAGATACCTGCTCTCTTTTGAGTATTTGCTTATCTCATTAAATCCTGTTTTTGTGATTGCTGTGAGCCTAAGCAAGCTAGGCTTTATCTCTTTGGTTAGCTGTGATATAGATTTTGCTTCGCCGAATGAACAGACATGTATCCAGATACCATTCGGCTTTAAAGAAGGATTATTTTTGAGCCAAAACCTTGCGGGTATTGACTCATTATATTTTGATTTAACAATAGACACTGTCCAAAGAAGCGGAAATGCTATCACTAAAGCAAAAGCGGTAAGCGTAAAGTATAGTATTTTAAAAAACAAATATTAACTCTCGGCGCTTTCGCTCTCTATATAGACTATTCTACCACAATGAGGGCATGTAACGATCTCTTCTGATTTAATAACATCTGAATAAGATTTATCGCTGATCTTCATAAAACAACCATGACATGCTTGTTTTTTAAGAGGCACAACTGCTGTATTGCCTGCCCAGTTTCTGATCTTTTCGTAAAACGACAATATCTTTTGGTCAAAACTATTGATCTTTTCTTCTCTTGTCGCAAATAGAGTGGATTTTTTCTCTTCTATTTCACTTTTTGTCGCATTTGCGCTATCAACTGATTCTTTTTGTGATTCTATCAGCGCTTCTAAGTCTTTGTTAAAATCTTCCAAAGATGCAGCTTTTTTCTCATTTATCTTGCCTAGTCTCTCTATCTCTTCATTTGCAAATGAAATTTTTTCTTTTGCAATATCTTCTTCCAACGATAAAGCTTTCATCTCTTTTTCTGTTGATACATCTTTTGATTTTTTAGTAATGCTTTTTAGCTGCTCGCTAAGTGTTACGATCTGCTCTTCATAAATTTTTATCTTTGTAACATTTTCATCTATCGAATTTTTTACTGCATTTATATCAGATTGAACGCTATCTATCTTCTCTTGAGATTTTTTAAGCTTTTTTTCTATAGCTTCAAGTAGCGGATTGAAGTCATCGATCTCTTTATCGATTTGAGAAAGTGCTATAAGCTCTTTTAAGTTTTTGTTCACGGTTGTTCCTTCTTAAATTTTAAGCATACTAAATTGCTTAGTTTATTTGATATTTTCACTTAGGTAAGTAAATGGATTTTTAGAGTTTGAAATTATAGCCAAAATTGGTAAAACTTCCAAATGCCTATACAAAACATCGGCAAAAAATCTCTCGCTTTCATAATGACCGATATCTATCATCATCATATTTTGCGCGCTTGCCTTGATTGCATCATGATACTTTATGTCGCCTGTTAAATAACAATCAGCACAGACCTCATCGATCATGGATGCTCCGCTTCCGGTTGTCAAAGCTATACTTTTTATGTTATCTTTTGGATTTACAACTTTTATATGCAAAACTCCGAGCCTGTTTTTTATAATATTTATAAGCTCATCTTTTGTCCAATTTCCATTTGCCGTGCATATATAATCTTCACTATTTTGAACATTGAATCCTAAAATATCTTCAAAAACATATCTATTTAAGTGCGTTTTATCAAAATTGGTATGCATGGCTATGTGAGAGATATCTTTTTTTATCATAGTTTGTATCAGATTTGACGGATATTTGGCAAAATCAAGGCTATTTAATCCTCCAAAAATAAGCGGGTGATGAGTAATGATAAGACTGTTTGGTTCAACAAGTTCTAAAAGTTCATTATCAATATCCAAAGAGAGATAAATTTTTTTAATTTCGCTTTCAAATAAACCAACATTTAACCCGCTATTGTCCCATTTTTCTTGAAGTTCAAATGGACTAATAGAATCTAAAAAATCATAAATCTCTTTTAATTGCATCACTTATCTGCTTTTTATTCTAAGGTTACGCATCTCTTCTTGAGACTTATAGAGTTCAGCACAGCCTTTGCTTAACTCTCTTATCTTTAAAATGTAATTTTGTCTTTGCGCTTGAGATATTGCTTTTCTGGCATCTAGTACATTAAAAGCATGAGCGGCTCTCATGCACTCATCATAAGCAGGGAGAGGCAAACCGCTTTCTAAACACAAATTGCATTCGCTGCTTGCGTCTTCAAAATCTTTTATAAGTTTTGATGTGGTTGCAACTTCAAAGTGATATTTACTAAACTCATACTCGCTCTCTTTGTGAACATCTGCATAAGTAGTTATATTGTTGCCAAATTTATTCCAAACAATATCAAAAACGCTCTCAACACCTTGTAAGTACATAGCAAGTCTCTCTGTACCGTATGTGATCTCAACGGCCACAGGATCACAAGCGATGCCACCTACTTGTTGAAAATATGTGAATTGCGTTACTTCCATACCGTCTAACCATACTTCCCAGCCAAGTCCCCATGCTCCAAGAGTTGGAGATTCCCAATTGTCTTCAACAAATCTTATATCGTGTTCTTTTAGATTTAGTCCTAAATACTCCAAACTCTTTAGATATAAGTCTTGGATATTTTCAGGACTTGGTTTGATAAGAACCTGAAATTGATAATAAGCTCCTAGACGATTTGGATTTTCGCCGTATCTGCCGTCCGTTGGGCGACGTGAAGGAGCCACATAGGCTGTACTCCATGGCGTAGAATCTAAACTTCTCAATAATGTTGCAGGATGAAATGTTCCGGCACCTGCGGGCAAATCATATGGCTGAACTATCGTGCAACCTTCTTTTGCCCAAAACTCTTGAAGTTTGAGTAGTAATTGGCTAAATGTAATTGAATTTTCGTTCATCTATTTCCCTAATGCATTTTCTATTTTTTTCTGATCAAACCCACATATCCAGTATGTGCCTGCTATTAAAATAACAGGTACACCTTTGCAGCCATGTTTTAAACAATCATTAGCTGCAAATTTATCTTTTGTAACATCTATAGTTTTAAATTTTATTCCTTTTGATGCAAAATAGCTTTTCGCCTTGTTGCACCAAATACAAGATGGGGACGAGAAAATAGTAACCGACTTGACTCTTTTTTTAGTTATATTTTTCTCTTCCATAAAAATTCCTACAAAATTACTTCTATCTCGCTTGAGTCAAGTTCCACTTTTTTCGCTTTGCTGATCCTGTCTTCTTGAAGTTTCACTTTTAACTCATCGTCTTGAAGCGCCATTATCTGAATTGCCAAATAAGCGGCATTCGCCGCTCCTGCTGTGCCTATCGCAACAGTACCTACAGGCATGCCTGCAGGCATCATAACGGTACTCAAAAGCGCATCTTCCCCTCTTAGCTCACCGCTTGCCATAGGCACACCGATAACCGGCTTGGTTGTACCGGCAGCAATTGCACCTGCAAGGTGGGCCGCCATTCCAGCTGCCGCTATAAAAACTTGAGTGCCTTTAGCCTCTGCTGTTTTTATATACTCTTTTGTTCTCTGGGGACTTCTGTGCGCAGAAGATACTATAAGCTCATACGGAACACCGAATTTCTCCAAAGTTGCTCCACACTCTTGCATAACATCATAATCGCTCTTACTTCCGATAATAATTGACACGAATTTCATACGAACATCCTTTTATAAACTTGCAATATTATATCAAAACAATGGTTAAGCGCCGCAACCTCTACCCTCATCGCTAAGCCCTTTTTTAAGAAGTGCCTCATCTATCCCGCGGCGAAGAATAGTATATGGGGGCAACTTGCAAGGCAAGATTATATCTCGCTCATCTCCGCTATGAATACACTCGAACTCTCTGCCCTCTTTTGATATGATCTTTTTGACGGTCATCCAATATGAATCTTCAATTTTTTCTATTTTGCCATATTCATTATCTACTTCATCGATAGTATAACCCACAGGCAAAACTATTTCCACCATGTCGCCTACACAAGTCTTATCTTTGCATTTCCAAGTAAGCCCATCGCTGCTCACAAGTGCGGCTACTTGGTGTGTGCCGTACTGGATAGTAAAATCATGCGATTGTGTATCGCGCTTTTCAAAAGGACGGCTGATGAGATAAGCATCCGTAAATCCTCTATTTTGAGTGGTGTTAAGCTCATCTTGGTACCTTTGCGGCACATAATCACCGGCATAATAATCATCAATAGCATGGCAATATGCTTTTGTAACAACGCCGACATAATAAGGTGATTTTGTTCTGCCTTCAATTTTTAGACTATCTATCACTCCGCTGCGCAGTATCTCATCGATGTGCGATGCCATATTCATATCTTTTGCATTCATGATATATGTGCCCACACCTTCCTCTTCATCAAGCCTGAAAGTCGTATTTGTTTCAGGATTATGAGCATATACCTCATAAGGAAATCTACAATCATTCGCACAACTTCCCCTATTTGGCACTCTGCCCATTTGAAGAGCCGAGATAAGACATCTGCCGCTGTAAGCAAAACACATAGAGCCGTGTACAAAAACCTCTATTTCAAGGTCTGGCAAAACACTCTTTATCGCTTCACAATCTTTTAGGCTTATCTCTCTAGCTGTGATTATTCTTTTAACTCCCATGTCATAGTAAACCTGCGCATCAAAGGCATTCATGACATTTGCTTGCGTAGAGAGGTGGATTGGGATATTTGGGGCTATACTATGGGTCATCTTTACGATCCCAGGACTTGCAACGATAAACGCATCGGGGACAAGTTCAGCCATCTGTGATATATGTTTTTCATATAGTTTTATCTGAGAATTAAATGGAAAACTGTTTATGGTTACATATACTTTTTTGCCTCGTTCGTGAGCATAATCAATACCTTGCTTGAAGCTATCCATATCAAATTCTTTACCCGAGCGGATTCTAAGAGAAAAACTACTTACTCCTCCATATACCGCGTCCGCTCCGTAATTTATAGCTATTTGGAGTTTTTCCAAATTCCCTGCCGGACTTAAAAGTTCTACTTTTTTTTGCATTACAATATTTCTTTTTATTTTTTAGATATTGTAACCAAAACCTTGTAAAATATAAGTGATTAATATTTATTTATTCTAATTCGTGCGAACACGAGGCACCGTAAGAGCGAAGCGAACTCAGAGTGTTCGCGATTTTGCTCCACTTTATAAAAAGTGAAAAAAGAAAAATGCTTGTCTATGTGCATATAATCAAAATCAAAATTTTATGCTACAATAAATCAAAAAATGGTTATTTTATGCGAATAGACTTACACAACCACACAACATTCTGCAACCATGCCCAAGGCAGCATTGAAGAATATATACAAAAAGCGATTGAGCTTGGAATAGATATATATGGATTTAGCGAGCATGCGCCTATGGATTTTGACGAGGGATATAGACTTAGATTTGAAGATATGCAAAAATATGAAAACCTGATCCTAGAAGCAAAAGAAAAATATAAAAACAAGATAGATATTCTGCTTGGATATGAGGTGGATTTTTTACCGCGCCATATGGACGAACGGGTGCTATCAAGAAAAGTTGATTATATGATAGGCTCTGTGCATTTCATAAATGAATGGGGATTTGATAATCCGGAATTTATCGGAGGATATAAGACACGAGATATAGACGAAATTTGGCAAAATTATTTTGATGCGATAGAAGAGATGGCAAAAAGTGGACTTTTTGATATTGTAGGGCATTTGGATTTGATCAAAATTTTTAAATTCTTGCCAAGAAAAGATATAAGAATGATATCAAGTAATGCGCTCAAAGCCATAAAAAAATCAAACATGACAATAGAAATAAACGCTGCCGGCTTCAGAAAGCCTATAGGCGAGCCTTATCCGTCAAGAAACCTTCTAGAAGTAATTTATGAACTCGAGATTCCTATTACATTTGCTTCAGATGCGCATGCAATAGATCAAATAGGCTTCAAATATGACGATATTGTAGATATGGCGAAAGAAATAGGTTTTAGTAAAATTATGACATTTAAGAACAGAGATAGGGAATTGCTTAATTTTTAATCAAAAAATCAAGCGATATCAAGTGAAGTTATAGATATAATATAAGCATCAATTTTTAAGGAGTATTTTTGTGGGTAAGTTTGTCAAAAATGTAGATGAGTTTTTTGATTTCTGTGAAAAAAATGAAGTAGAATTTGTTGATTTTCGTTTTACAGACATAAAAGGTATTTGGCACCATGTTACATATAGATCTAGTGCGGTTAATAAAGGTATGTTAGAAAACGGTCTCCCATTTGATGGTTCGTCTATTGAAGCATGGCAGCCGATCAATCGTTCTGATATGTTGCTAAAACCGGATATTCCAACTGCATTTTTAGATCCTTTCACTGCAGATAGCACTATCATAATAATCTGTGATGTTTACGATATTTACAAAGGTCAAATGTATGAAAAATGTCCTAGATCAATAGCAAAAAAAGCTCTTGAACATATGGCAAAAGCCGATATCGGGGATGTTGCATACTTCGGGCCTGAAAATGAATTTTTCGTATTCGAAGATGTTAAAATAAAACTAGCAGTAAACGAAGCATCGTATAGACTTGATACGGTAGATGGTGAGTGGAATGATGATAGAGATTACGGCGAAATGGGCAATATGGGTCATAGAGCTAGAACTAAAGGCGGTTATTTTCCGGTAATGCCGATAGACTCTGGCGTTGATTTGAGAGCTGAAATGATGCACGTGCTTGAAGATGTTGGTTTGGAAGTAATTCTTGGCCACCACGAAGTTGCACAAGGTCAGCACGAAATAGGTGTAAAATTCGGTACACTTGTTGAAGCAGCCGATAATGTTCAAAAACTTAAATATGTTATCAAAATGGTAGCTCATCTAAACGGCAAAAGCGCCACATTTATGCCAAAACCTCTTTACGGTGATAACGGAAATGGTATGCACGTACACCAATCTATCTGGAAAGACGGCAAAAATCTATTTTATAAAGAGGGCGGATACGGCAACCTAAGCGAAACTGCATTGCATTATCTTGGCGGTATATTTAAACATGCTCATGCTGTTGCAGCATTTACAAATGCTAGCACAAACTCATACAAAAGACTTATCCCTGGATTTGAAGCGCCTAGCATTTTGACATACTCAAGCCAAAACAGATCTGCAAGTTGTCGTATTCCTTACGGTGCAGGCGAAGCGGCTACAAGAATTGAGACTAGATTTCCGGATTCTACATCTTGCCCATATCTTTGCTTTACTGCGCTTTTACTAGCTGGTTTAGATGGTATCAAAAATAAATATGTTCCTGTTGGTCCAATGGATGAGGATCTATTTGAACTATCTCTTGATGAGATCAGAGAAAGACATATCCCACAAATGCCTCATACCCTAAGAGAAGCGGTTGAAGGGTTGATTGCCGATAATGACTTCTTGAAGCCTGTAATGACTCAAGAGTTTATCGATACTTTCCAACACTATCAGTTTGAAAGACAAATTTGGCCTGATGAAGCTAGACCAACTCCATTTGAAGTACAATCTACTTACTCTTGCTGATTTCAATTATCAAAAAGCTTTTGCTTTTTGATAATTCACATAAAATAAATCAGACAAAATTTAATCACAAAATCGTTTACCTCTTTTTAAAATTAATGATATAATAAATCAAATTCAAAAGGATTTGTCATGAAAGAAGTAATAAATAAGGGTCTGGTAAACTTTAGACCTATTTTTATTTGAATTCAAAGAGGGTTT
>DYMX01000024.1 GCA_020721345.1 Sulfurovum sp. | reverse complement strand
TAAAGAATTAGCTGCTTAAATGAGGTGAAATTGCACTTATTGTTTGAATTGGCGTTTGGATTATATTGGATTGTATAAAATGTGTAGGTGGCGGACAGTGAGGGATTCGAACCCTCGGTACAGTTTCCCGTACGCATCCTTAGCAGGGATGTGGTTTCAGCCAACTCACCCAACTGTCCATGTGTTTTGTGGATAAGATTATACAAATTTAGTCTTAAATAAAAGTTAAAACTAGAGCGCATGGACAAAAAAAATAAAATATTGTATTATTACAAAAACTTAAAGGTTAAGCTGTGAGAAAATACACACCCCTTATCATACTTGTAATATTTGCTGTTGCATTTTATCTCATGGGAGTCGGTATGGATAATGCCATAGAAATGTCAAAACCGAAAAGCGAACAAACAAACCGCTAATATCAAAATGAGTCAATAACCCTTAGGATCTTTTCTACTTTTGATGCAGGATTTGCGTCTTTGTATATCGGTCTGCCGACAACCGGAAAATCTACCATCTCATCTCTTGCAAGTTCCAGTGTCGCCACCCTGCTCTGATCGCTTGCATCTTCTCCAAACGGTCTTATGGCAGGACAAAGTGTCAGAAATTTACTTGATGTCGCCTCTTTTATCATTTTACTTTCGAATGCGCTGCAAACAACACCGTCAAGCCCGTTTTCATAACTCATCTTTGCAAACTGCATAGCTTTTTCTTCTATGCTCTTTTCATAAATGCTCTCAAATGTTTTTTCATCAAAAGAAGTAAGAGCGGTTACGGCTAAAACAAGCGGTCTTGTCTCAAATTTTGCAAGTCTGTTCATTACTTCTCTCATCGCTATCTCCCCTGCGCTTGCATGAATGTTGAACATATCTACGCTAAGTTGCGCTATCTCTTCGGCTGCATCGGCCATGGTATTTGGTATATCGTATAGTTTTAGATCTAAAAATATCTTTGCTTGCGGATTTATCTCTTTTATCTCTTTTAAAAACTCTTTGCCGTCTCTTATGTAGCTTCTAAAGCCGACTTTTAGCCATACCGGAACATTGCCGATCTTTTTTACTAATTCCAAATTTTCTTCCATTGTCGGCAAATCCAAAGCTATACACAACTGCATCTACATACCCTTTTATGTTAAATAAGATATAATCATAACTAAAAATGACTAAATAGGAAAAAACATGTTTGGAAAAAAATTAAAAGAATATAATCTAACACAAGATGAACTTGCAAAATTACAATATGCAAAAATAACTACAGATAAAGGTGTTATCTGGACTAAACTATTTCCAGACGAAACTCCTATCACAGTAGCAAATTTTGCCCATTTGGCAAATGACGGTTTTTATGACAACCTAAAATTCCATAGAGTAATTGCAGGATTTATGGCTCAAGGGGGATGTCCTCATTCGGCTCCTACAGGCATGAAACAACTTGCAGGTACAGGCGGACCTGGCTGGGCTATCAAATGTGAAACGGATACGGCAAAACACAAACACGCTAGAGGCGTATTGTCTATGGCTCACGCAGGTAAAAATACAGGCGGAAGCCAATTTTTTATAACTTTCGTTGCCACTCCTCATCTTGACTGCGTTCATACGGTTTTTGGTGCTATCGAGGATGAAGACGTTGATAGCTTTATGACTTTAGACAGCATTGCTCAAAATGATACTATAGAAAAAATAGAGATTTTTGAAACAAGAGATTAATTAAAAGGATTCATGATGTTTGGTTTTTACCGTGTATCAGTTGCCGTTCCTGTGCTGCATCTTGCAAATACATCAAAAAATGCTTTAAGCATCATAAATCTCATAAATAGCGCTAAAGACAGCTCTATATTACTCTTTCCCGAACTGTGCCTCAGCGGATACAGCATGGGGGATCTATTTTTCAATCAAACACTGATAGACAATCAAACAATTGCACTCAACAAGATACTAAAAGCTACAAAAAACAACCAAACTATTGTAGTTGTGGGCATGGCAATAGTTGAAACAAATAGGCTTTATAATTGTGGTGTAGTCATTCAAAACGGTAAGATCTTGGGAGTTGTTCCAAAAACATACCTGCCGAACAAAAAAGAATTTTACGAAAAAAGACACTTTGTAAGCGGACAAAATATTAAAAATCAACACATTACCCTCTGCAATCAAAATGTTCCATTTGGAGTGGATCTGATATTTAAGGACAAAGAGTTTTTATCTTTTGGCATAGAGATATGCGAAGATCTCTGGACTGTCAATCCTCCAAGCAATCAACTGGCCTTAAATGGCGCTACGCTGATACTAAACCTCTCTGCTAGCAATGAATTGGTCGGCAAATCAGAATATAGAAAAGAACTTGTAACAAGCCAAAGCGCAAGAGCTATGTGCGCATATGCCTACTGCTCAAGCGGCATGGGCGAATCAACGAGTGAAACTATCTTTGGCGGTGACGGCATGATAGCCGAGTACGGCTCTTTGCTTGCAAGAAGTGAGAGATTTTGTTTTGATGAACAAATAATCAGCGGCGATGTAGACCTGCAAAAACTCTCCAACCTAAGAATGAGCGAATCGTCATTTGGCAACGAGCCAACAACAAATCATAGAACTATAGAGTGTTTTGTTACACCAAAATTATCGACCATAAACAGAACTTTTGAAAAATTTCCTTTTGTTCCGTTCAATGAACATACAAAGCATAATAGATGCGGTGAAATAGTTGATATCTTAAGTCATTCACTGATACAAAGAATGCAAAGAGCAAATATCAAAAAAGCTGTCATAGGTGTGTCTGGCGGACTTGACTCTACATTTGCTCTTTTGGTCATAGATCATGCATATGAACTTAAAAACTGGGATAAAAGCGATATTGTCGCTATAACAATGCCTGGTTTTGGTACGACCGATAAAACAAAAAACAGCGCTATAGAACTCTGCCTTGCTCTTGGCATAAAACCTCAAACCATATCTATTGAAGAGCTCTCTTTGGATGGTTTTGAAGCCATTGGGCACGATAAAAACACTCATGATATAACTTATGAGAATGTTCAAGCAAGAAATAGAACATCGGTATTGATGAATATGGCAAATAAAGTCGGCGGTCTTGTCATAGGAACAGGCGATATGAGCGAAATTGCTCTCGGATGGAACACATACAATGGGGATCATATGAGTATGTACTCCCTAAACAGCGGAGTACCTAAGACACTCATAGGATCACTAATAGAATTTTTCAAAGAAAAAGAAACATTAGCAAAAGTCTTGGATGATATTTTAAATACACCCGTTTCACCGGAGCTTCTGCCTGCAAACAATGGCGAAATTACACAAGAAACAGAAAAGATCATAGGTCCATATGAACTTCATGACTTTTTCTTATACCATATGCTCAAATACGGCGCAACTCCACAAAAAATACTCTTTTTGGCTAACCATACATTTGGTGATACTTATGACAATCAAACAATAAAAAAATGGCTTGGCGTATTTGTAAAAAGATTTTTTACACAGCAGTTCAAAAGAGACGTTGTGCCAAATGGCCCAAAAGTAGGAACTATCAGCCTAAATCCAAGAGCCGATTGGAGAATGCCTAGCGATATGGACTTTCAAGAGTGGCTAGAAGAGACAAATTAAAGTCTTTTATTTGTCGTTTTTTCTCTTTTGCAGGTATTCATAAATCGCTTTTATCTCTTTATCTGTAAGGGAATAAGTAGGCATAACATCGTGATTTTTTAAAACACTCTCTTCTATTTGAGCAAGTGTTTTATCATTGATTCTAACGCCGTGTATCTCTTGAAGCGTTATCTTCTTTTGCTTTTTATCTTTTTTATAATATTGACCGATATATTTACCCTCGCCTTTTTCGCCGTGACATTTTGCACAACTTATGCCTCTAGGGTTATCGTACAGCATCTGCCCATACTCATAAGTTGACATAAAATCTTCGCTGTGCAGCAAAAAAACAGACAGAAACACAAGTCGTATTATCCTCAAGTTCAAATCCCATAATAAATTTTCGATATAATACCAAAAAAACGTAAAAGAGAGTTCAATGCAGCTTATAGATGGAAGAAAACTGGCAGACAAGATTCATGGAAACGTAGCAAGTGAAGTCGAGACATTAAAAAGCGAAAAAAATATCACTCCAGGCCTTGCGGTTGTATTGGTCGGTAACAATCCGGCAAGCCAAGCTTATATAAAAATGAAAGCAAAAGCCTGCAAAGAAGTTGGATTTTATAGCATAGTTCATGAGATGCCTGAATCAATCACACAAGACGAGATAATAGCGACGATCGAGATGATGAACAATAACCCCAGAATAGACGGTATCTTAGTGCAGCTTCCGCTTCCAAAACACATAGACACCACAAAGATCCTAGAAGTTGTAGATCCAAAAAAAGATGTAGACGGTTTCCATCCATATAATGTCGGAAGAATGGTTACGGGACTGGATAGTTTTGTAGCCTGCACTCCTCTTGGAGTTATGGAAATGTTCAAAGAGTACAATATTGACCTGCAAGGAAGAGATGTTTGCGTAGTAGGAGCTAGTAATATAGTCGGCAAACCTATGGCGAGCCTGCTTGTAAATGCAAATGCGACAGTTACAACAACTCATATTTATACAAAAGACCTTGCATCTCATACAAGCAAAGCAGATATCGTTATAGTAGGTGCAGGAGTGCCTAATCTAATAAAAAAAGATATGGTTAAAGATGGAGCAATTGTTATTGATATAGGCATAAACAAGCTTGAGAGCGGTAAACTGGTCGGCGATGTTGACTTTAACGAAGTTGCACCAAAATGCTCATTCATTACGCCTGTTCCAGGTGGTGTTGGACCTATGACCATCGCTATGCTTCTTGCAAATACTCTCAAATCAGCAAAAAATAGAGAAATTTAATGAAAAAATTTTTAGATGCATTTTATAGATTTTCAAGCACTTGGACAGGAACTATAGTTATCGTACTGTTTTTGATATTTTTTGTTCTCCAATCATTTGTCATTCCAAGCGGTTCAATGAAAAGAACTCTTTTGATAGGGGATTTTTTGTTTGCAAAAAAATACAGTTATGGCGTTCCCATCCCACATCTTCCGTGGCTTGAGGTGCCATTGCTACCTGATTTTAATAACAATGGACATTTGATAACAAGTGAAGGTCCAAAAAGAGGCGATATAGTAATATTCAGATATCCTAAAGATCCAAAAATACATTATGTAAAAAGATGCGTTGCCACAGGCGGGGATGAGATCATATATGTAGATAGGGCGCTTTTTATAAGACCTCATGAGGGAGATGTATATATCAAACAAAACTATAAACAGAACCAAATAACAATCCTCCAGGGTAAACTTTGGGTAAAAGATCCATATATTGGCAAATACCCAGGTGTTGACTATGTGCCTGAGATGGATATTTCAATATTTGAAATACTTTTGCAGAAATTGGGTGAAGTTGACATGAAGCCGACATACATAGAGGAAATAAATGCTCCAACATACACAAATGACAACATTACGGTTAATGCGCTTTATACTAAAGTACCGATGGATAGCTACTATATGATAGGCGATAATAGGGAAAATTCGAATGATAGTAGATTTTGGGGACCTGTTCCTTATGCAAACATAGTCGGAAAGCCTATGGTAATATATTTTAGTATGGAATTTCAAAGCTATGATACTCTCTTTAGCGGAGAAAGCGGAAAAGATCATGCTGCACTCAAACGAACTTGCGGCAATATAGATATTGCTTCTCCTGAATGTAGAGATACATGGAACAAAGAAAGATTTAGGATAAGATGGGATCGTGTAGGTCGAAATATAGAATCACTTGAAACAGAGGCTCCTGTAGAATGATGGAAATTATCATAGAAAAAGCTCCTATCATTTTGGCATTTTTGATTGCCATAATTGGTCATGAGATCATGCATGGGTATAGTGCCTACAAACTTGGCGACAATACTGCAAAAGCTCTTGGCAGGCTAAGCATTAATCCCCTGAAGCACATAGATCCTATTGGATCGCTTCTAGTGCCTAGTTTACTTTTTGCATCTGGAGCTAATTTTTTATTTGGATGGGCAAAGCCGGTGCCGATAAATATGCACACCGTCATGAAAAACGGCGGAGAAAACGGCGCGATCAAGGTATCTTTAGCAGGAATTGCATTCAATTTTTCACTTGTTGCTGTTTTTTCTTTGATATACTTACTTCTTGGTGCAATACCAGAGGACAATCATGATGCACTAACTAGTTTTATCGTCATGTTTGTTGTTTATAGTATTATCATAAATGCTATTCTTGGTTTTTTTAATCTATGGCCCGTGCCGCCTCTTGATGGCTCGCAAGCTCTAAAATATTTTGCAATGAAACATAAATGGTACAATCTTGTTGTCTGGATGAACAAGCTTGCCCCTTACGGCTTTTTTATCCTCATAGCCCTCATAGCGACTCCACTCTCAAAATATTTGTTTGCGCCCATATATTGGCTCATTTCTAAACTACTCTCATAAAGGAAAAATATGAAATTTTATATAGCAACAGATCATGCAGGTTTTGTACTTAAATCTTATGTGATAGACTTACTCCAAGACAGAGGACACGAAGTTGTAGATCTTGGGCCACAGAATGATTCTAGAGTTGATTATCCTGATTTTGCAAACAAATGCTCACATGCCGTTCTTGAAGACCAAGGAAGTTTTGGCATACTAATATGCGGAACAGGTATCGGAATATCAATTGCCGCGAACAAAAACAGAGGCATCAGGGCTGCGCTTTGCCATGATGCATATACTGCTAGTATGTGCAGAGCCCACAATGATGCAAATATACTATGTTTTGGCGAGAGAGTTGTAGGCAAAGGTGTAATAGAAAGCATGATAGATGCATTTTGCAATACATCTTTTGAGGGCGGAAGACACAGCGAGCGAGTAGCAAAAATAGAGTGTTGCAGCATAGGAAAAATAGACTAAAATACAGCAGGAGTCCGTAAATGAGCAATGAACTTAGCATTGAAGAAAAAAATATACTCTTGGATCATATCAGAGATATACCTGATTTTCCAAAACCTGACATTATATTCAAGGACATAACACCGCTTCTGGGTTCACCAAAAGCATTAAATACCCTGATGGACCACTTGGCAAACAGATATCTTGGTATGGAGTTGGACTTTGTAGCGGGGATTGATGCTAGAGGGTTTATTTTTGGAAGTATCTTAGCAGACAGGCTAGGAGTCGGCTTTGTTCCTATAAGAAAAAAAGGTAAACTCCCGTACACTACAGTAGCTCAAAAATACTCTCTTGAATATGGCTACGATGAAGTCGAAATTCACATTGATGCATTTGGCAAAGACGGGGCAAAAGTTGTACTCATCGATGACCTTATAGCAACCGGCGGAACTGCCAAGGCCGCATGCGAGCTTATCGAAAAAGTCGGCGCAAAATGCGTTGAATGCTGTTTTATTGTTGAACTTGAATTTTTAAACGGAAAAACAAAATTTGAAGATCAAGAAATTTATAGTGTGATTAAATTTTAATCACACTAATCTCGCAGAATAGGCTATTATTCTTATTATTACAATCATCATTGCCTTGCTGATAGAAGCTCTAATGGTTGTGTTTAAGATCGCAATATCCGATTACGCTCAATTATTAAATGCATTTTATCTTATAGTCGGTGTTTCTATAATCATAGTTGCACTTTCTATTTTTGTCTTTTTAACCCAGAAATCAAAAACATAGACTAAAAATGATGATTTTTGCATGCAAATCTAAAATCATTATTTTTAGCAATACCAAACGGAGTGATCGTAGTATTGCATGATGAGGCAATATCTATGATCTTTTCGAGATTTTTTGGCTCAAACCCTATAAGCATCTCGTACTCTTCGCCGCTATCCCCTATCTCGCTTGAAATATTCAAAGTCAACTCCAGCCCACAATCGTTCATATCTAAGATCTTATTTGTATCGCAAAACAAACCGTCACTTATGTCCATGCCGCAAACCAAAAGTTCTCTTGATCTTTCTATGAAATCTGCTCTTAATACCGGCTCATAAAATCTTGAATTTGATCTTATTTTTTTACCCATAAAAAGTTGTTCCAAATCCCTTTTGCTTTCACCTAAAATACCGGTATATGCCAAAATACAGCCATCTTTTAGTCCTTTTCTAAAAAGAGGATTGTTACTTTTTGAAATAATCGCAACAGTAATACTTAGCTTATCGCCGCTTATGGTATCTCCGCCTATTATCTCGCATCCAAACTCTTTCGCGCACCTTTGCATTGAAGCAGATAGATCTTCGATCTCTTTTGGAGATATATCTTTCTGTAAAGAAAGAGAAACGAGCGCGAAAAGAGGTTTTGCATTCATGGCAATTGCATCAGATATATTGACAAGCATTGATTTGCGCCCTATTTGCCCCATGTCCATCCATTCCCGCTTAAAATGGATATCTTCAAAAAAACTATCCATACTATAACAATAGCCGTCAATAACGGCTCCATCATCACCTATATAAGCCGAACTAAACTTTGATATAATAAAAGATTCTAAATCTACCACGATACATTCCACATACTTTTTTTGATGTAAAATTGTAACACATTTGCCCAGCATTATATCTTTAAAATATTTAATTTAATTATAGTTGTATATAAGAGAGGGTATAATGATATAAAATTGCTAAAAAGGATATCTTTGCTATGGATGTAAAAATCTTTGAATATGATGTAGTTATAGTAGGAGCCGGACTTGCAGGACTTGCTGCTGCTAGAGAAACAACTATTGCTGGGAAAAAAACAGCTGTTATAACAAAACTTCACCCGCTTAGAAGCCACTCTGGCGCTGCGCAAGGCGGTATTAATGCGGCGCTTGGAGCAGAAGATACTGTAGATCTGCATGCTTTTGACACGATCAAAGGAAGCGACTATCTTGCAGACCAAGACTGTGTTCAATTAATGTGTGAAAAGGCTCCTGAAACTATCAGATGGGCAGAGCATATGGGAGCGGTATTTAGCAGAGATGACAAAGGCGATATTGCGATTCGTCCTTTTGGCGGACAAAGCAAACCGAGAGCTTGTTATGCAAAAGACAGAACAGGACTTACGCTGCTTCAAACTATGTACGAGCAAGCATTTAGAACAGGCATAGAAGTATTCGACGAGTGGTATTGCTCTGATATGATCTACAAAGACGGCAAAGTTTCAGGTGTTGTTGCATTCAATATCAGAAACGGTGAAATGGCAATTTTTAACTCAAAAGCTACAATGTTTGCTACAGGCGGTTACGGAAGAGCATACAAGATCAACTCAAACGCTCATGCAAACACAGGTGATGCTCTCTCTATTGTAGCAAGACACGGTCTTCCTCTTGAAGATATGGAGTTTGTTCAATTCCATCCAAGCGGAATCGGCGGAAGCGGTATTTTGATCTCAGAAGCTGCAAGAGGAGAAGGCGGAAGACTTTTTAACTCTAAAGGTGAAAGATTTATGGAGAAATATGCTCCAAATGCCATGGAGTTGGCATCAAGAGATGTTGTTAGCCGCGCTATCCAGCAAGAGATAAGAGAAGGAAGAGGTGTTGGACCGAACAAAGATTCAGTTTATATAGATCTAACGCATCTTGATCCGCAAATAATACTAACAAAGCTTCCTGAACTTAGAGAACTGGCTATCACATTCCTTGGTCAAGATATGCTAAAAGAACCTATATACATAGCTGCAACTGCTCACTATTCTATGGGTGGTATTCCGGTTGATATCAACTGTCATGTTAGAAAAAATCCAAACGAACTTATAGAAGGTTTCTATGCTGCGGGCGAATGCAGCTGTGTGAGCGTACACGGCGCAAACAGACTTGGCGCAAACTCGGTTCTTGAAGCGTTACTTTTTGGTAGACATGCGGGAGAGAGCATTGTTAGAGATATTGACGGCTTAACGCTCAGACCTGCTTCCGTAGAAGATGCCAAAAATGCTATAGATGAGTTGACTTGGACCAAAACAAACAATGGAAATGAAAGAGTACCTGCCCTAAGACTGGAACTGCAAGAGACTATGACACATAACGCCGGGGTATTCAGAACGGCAGAATCTTTGACAAAACAGATCAAAAAGATCAAAGAGCTTCTGAAAAAATATAAAAATATTAGAATCGATGATAAATCAAGCACATTCAATACAGAATTGCAAGAAGCAATTGAACTTGGGCACATGTTGGAGTATTCTCTGTTTATCGTTGAAGGCGCACTTGCCAGACAAGAGAGTCGCGGCGCTCACTACCGTGAAGATTTCCCAACAAGAGATGATATTAAATACTTAAAACATACATATGCTTACATGGACAAAGATTACAATATTACACAAGAGTACGCTGATGTTGTTCTGGGTAAATTTGAAGTCGCAGAACGAAGTTATTAAGGAGAAGTTATGAGCAATACAACAAAAGTTACTATAAAAGCCTTTAGATTCAACGCTGAGACTGATTATTTACCATATTATAAATCTTATGAAATGGAAGTCGGCAAAGATGAGCTTGTTCTTGACTTATTAAACAGGATCAAATGGGAACACGACGGTTCATTTTCTTATAGAAGATCATGCAGACACGGTATTTGTGGAGCTTGCGGGATAAAAGTTAACGGCAAAGCCGTTCTTTCATGCAAACAAAATGCTATGGATCTTGTTGAGCTTTTCGGCAGTGAACTTACTTTTGACCCTCAAAGCAAAAAACGTGTCGTAAAAGATATGATCATAGATAAAAGCGACTTCTGGGAAAAACATGCGGTAGTTAAACCTTTCGTTGTAGCGGATATTGATGAACATCCTACGCATGAAACAAAAGTTACAAAAGAAGAGGTAGAAAATATTCTTGATGCGGATTACTGTATCCAATGCGGAAACTGCCATTACGCATGTCCTGCGCTTGAAGTAAACGAAGAGTTTTTTGGACCTGCTGCATTTGTGGCGGCGTATAGATTTACAGTTGACCCTAGAGACAATGCAGGAAAAGAGAGACTTGAAATGACTTCACAACTTGGTCAAGGTGTCTGGGATTGTGTTAAATGTTTTGAATGTGCAGAAGCATGTCCAAAAGAGATAAATCCGATAGAGAAAATAACTAAACTTCATAACCTTGAATTTGAAAAAGGCATCGCAACAAGAAATGTAGCTACAAAACATGCTGAAGGTTTCCTCAGAGGCATGAAGAAAACAGGCTACTTGGATGAAGCGGATATTGTTCTCTATTCTGAAGGAATACTCGGCATGTATAAACATATTCCAACTGCTATAAAAATGATGAAAAGCGGTAAGATCCATTGGCATTCAGGAGTTCCGTTCATCAACAGTATTCCGAAGATCAAGAACCTAGATGAAGTTCAGAAACTCATTAAAATTTCACAAACAAATAGACTATAAGGGAGAACGGATGAGCCAATTACATTACGCACTATTTACAGGATGTACTGCAAAGCAGTCAACTCCTGAACTTCTCTCATCTACGCTTGCTGTAGCAGAGAAACTTGGTATAAAAATCACGATCCTTGAAGAAGCAAGCTGCTGCGGCGCAAGCCACCTTCAAGACTTTGATCCATTTCTTTCCCATGTGCTAAATGCTAGAAATATCTGCTATGCAGAAAAACTTGGTCTTACAATGATAACCATATGCAATACCTGCCAACTAAACTCTGCAATGACAAAATATAAACTTGACACTGATCTAGCATACAGGGTTAGAGTAAACGAAAAATTAGCAGAAGTTGGACTTGAATATAAAGGCACAAGTGAAATTAAGCATTTTCTATATGTTATTATTGACGAATATGGACTTGAAAATGTAAAAGATAAAGTTGAAATTCCTCTTAGCAGCTTCAATATAGCGCCATTTTACGGATGTCACAATATCAGACCATCAGAGCTTCATCACAAAAGCAATGGGGGAGAAAATCCGTATAATCCAAGCTCACTAGATGATTTGATCGTTGCTTTAGAAGGTCATCCTGTTGATTATACGAGTAAAAATAAGTGTTGCGGATTCCATGTAGAACTTCAAGCGAACCATACAAGTGAAATACTCGCCGGCAATGCCTTATTGGATGCGATAGACAACAATGCGGATATGATGGTAACACCGTGCCCATTGTGCCATCTAAAAATGGATACTTATCAAGATACTATAGGCAAAGTCATGGGTCGAGATATCAAATTGCCAGTTCTTCATATGCCGCAAATGGTTGCTCTTGCTCTTGGCTGCAGTGAAAAAGAGATTGGATTAAAATATCATGTTACAAAAGCTAAACACCTTAAAGGCGCGTAAGGCTTTTTAACTTGTCGCCCTGAACTTGCTTCAGGGTCTCATAACATCTTTCATAATCATACTCCAATCTATATCAAAATTATCATTTATAAACTTTTTAGTATGAGGCAAAGTGCATTTAGAGCAATCATGATGAGTTTTTCCGTTTGCGATAAATTTATCTCCCAAATCTTTTATGCAGTAGCTATAAACTATATTTTTATTTTCATCTACATGCAATCCATTATCATCAAATCTAAAATATGGACAGCCGCATAAATAACAATTCAGTTTTTTTATGTTGTGACATTTTATGCCCTGCTCAAAGAGAGGACAAAAATCCTTATGCAGACTTTGCATATTTTCATATTCAAAATAATCTATTATCTCATTTATGCCTTCATCTTTGATCTGCTCAATAATAACTTGATGCTTAAGTAGATGTTCTTTGTACCAATCGATATACTTCATGCGATATTTTATCATATTTGAGGCTATAAGCGCTCTTTGGATATAATAATAGAATTAATCAAATCACAAGAGACAAACAAAAAATGAGTGACAACACAAAAAAAGTATACGATCCAAAAGAGATAGAATCATCTTATTATAAAATCTGGGAAGATAGAGGATATTTTGAAGTCGATGGCAACAAATCCATCCAAGAAAATGGCAGAAACTTTTGCATAATGATGCCTCCTCCAAACGTAACAGGAAGTTTGCATATCGGTCATGCACTTACCTTTACTCTTCAAGATATTATCGTACGATATAAAAGAATGGATGGCTTTAAGACACTTTGGCAGCCAGGTGTTGACCATGCAGGAATCGCTACTCAAAATGTTGTAGAAAAACAGCTCTTAGCCACCGGTAAAACAAAAGAAGAGATTGGCAGGGATGAGTTTTTAAAATTATGCTGGAAACAAAAAGAAAATTCAAACAATGCCATCACAAATCAGCTTAGATTTTTAGGCGTTAGCCCTGCTTGGAGCAGAGAGAGATTTACCATGGATGACGGACTGGCAAATGCCGTTAAAAAGTCTTTCAAAACAATGTATGACAACGGATTTATCACAAGAGGCAACTATATGATAAACTGGTGTACGCATGACGGCGCATTGTCTGATATAGAAGTAGAATACGAAGAGCATAACGGTAAACTCTATCATATATTTTATCCGCTTAGTGACGGCAGCGGCAAACTAACTGTTGCTACCACAAGACCGGAAACATACTTTGGAGATACTGCCGTTATGGTACATCCAGATGATGAGAGATACAAACATCTAATCGGTAAAGAGGTTACACTTCCGCTTATTGGTAAACAGATCAAGATAATAGCCGACGAGCATGTTGATATGACATTTGGAACAGGTGTTGTAAAAGTAACACCTGCTCATGATCCAAACGACTACGAAGTAGGCAAAAGACACAACTTAGAGTTTATTACTATCTTTGATGAAAATGGCATACTAAATGACTATTGTGGCGAATTTGAGGGGCTTGAGAGATTAGAAGCGCGAGGGAAAATAGTTGAAAAACTCGAAATTGAAGGCTTTATAGATAAAATAGAAGAGCATGTACATCAGGTTGGTCATTGTTATAGATGTAAAAATATTGTTGAGCCGTATATCTCAAAACAGTGGTTTGTCAAAAAAGAATTTGCTGCAAATGCGATAAAAAAAGTAAACGACGGCGAAGCAAAATTCTTTCCGACTCATTGGATAAACAGTTATAATGCATGGATGGGAGAACTTAGGGACTGGTGTATAAGCAGACAGCTTTGGTGGGGACATCAAATTCCTGTTATATATTGCGATGATTGCGGTAAAGAGAGCGTTTTTGACGGCGATGCGCCAACCTCATGCCCTCATTGCCAAAGTAAAAATATACATCAAGATTCTGATGTACTTGATACTTGGTTTAGTTCCGGTCTTTGGCCTTTTTCGACACTTGGATGGGGCAATGATGATATATATAAAGGTGCTAAATGGCAGGAGAGCGATATGGAGGATTTTTACCCTAACTCACTGCTTGTAACAGGTTTTGATATTCTCTTCTTCTGGGTTGCCAGAATGCTTATGATGGGCGAAAGCCTAACAGGAGAACTGCCATTTAGTGATATATATCTCCACGCTCTTGTAAAAGATGAAAATGGCGAAAAGATGAGCAAATCAAAAGGAAATGTTATAGATCCTCTTGATATGATAGAGAAATACTCAACAGATGCGCTTAGATTTACGCTTGCCGTACTTGCCGTTCAAGGTCGTGACATTAAACTTAGCGAAGAGAAGTTGGAGCTTAGCCGCAACTTTACAAACAAACTTTTTAATGCTGCAAATTTTTTACAATTAAATATAGATTCTTTTGAGGATTTAGATATCGACAATATTAAAACTCCGCTGGGTAGATATATGCTTTCCCGCATGAGCGTAGCCATAAAAGAGACAAGAGAGTTTTTAGAGCAATATAGATTTAATGACGCGGCAACTACTCTATACAGATTTCTATGGGGTGAATTTTGCGACTGGGGAATTGAGCTAAGTAAAGCCAGCAAAGAGAGCATTGGTGAGCTCGGATCTATTTTCAAAGAATCACTAAAACTGCTTCATCCGTTTATGCCGTTTATCACTGAATATTTATATCATAGACTATCGCAAAGCGCGATAGAAGAAAATGAATCGATAATGGTAAAAAACTATCCGAATGTAAAGTATAAAAATGAGCAAAATCTAAAAGAGTTTGAGAGAATTATAGAAGCTATAGTATCGGTTAGAAGATGCAAGACGCTCATAGATCAAGGCAATCAAAAAATAGCGGCTGCTTCTATTAAGCTAGGTACTCCTGCGAATGAAGATCTAATGAAAGCTTTTGTAGAAAAACTTGCAAAAGTTGAAAATATAAATTTTGTTAAAGAGAAGTTAGAAAAATGCGTCACAGATGTTTCTGATACTTTAGAGTGTATGATAGCGACCGATGCTATTGATATGAGTGCGATTATATCAAAATTGGAAAAACAAAAAGAAAAACTACAAAAAGAGATAGACAAGCTCTCGTCAATGTTAAACAACGAGAGATTTGTGGCAAATGCGCCTAGAAATGTTATAGAAGAAAACCAAAATGCGCTCAGCGATGCGCAAGAAAAATTCAATAAGATCAGTCAAGAACTAAACGCTATTATATAGCTTTTACTTCTTGTTCTTTTGTCTTAGTATTAAAAGATAGTATTACTTTTATAATTATCATAATACAAACACTTTCCACTATAGCCGCCAAAACGAAGGAATAATATTCATACATTCCTATTGTATGAGTAGAGTGCGCTAGTGTTGCCATTGCAATTAAAAATGTAAGCGGCATTGAACTGCCAAGACCAAACAGCAAAGTATCCCTGAAACCTAAAATCTTATAATATGCCGCTAATGAGCTAATAAGCCTAGCGCCTACCATTGCAACAATTATCAAAGCCGATCTTACAATGATCTCCTGCTTGAAAAGCAAATTCAAATCTATAGTCGTTCCTACATATACAAAAAAAAGAGGGATCAAGAAGCCGAAACCAAAAGCGTTTAATTTGCCGCGTAATTCTAATTTGAACTTGAAAAAATTTGCCACAAAAACGCCTGCTATAAAAGCGCCCAATACCATATCTATACCATAATACTGCATAACGCCTATTAAAACAAAAAATAGCGCCATAGATACCCTTATATCCTGCCCCATATTGTCATGTTCGGGCATAATTACTTTTTTAAACTTTGGATACCACCATAATATAAAATCAAATATTTTATATAGAAAATATGATGCTATAAAAATTAATACAAGTGTTAATAAATTTTTGGATAACTCTACCCCAAAACCATACACAACAACTGCATCATAAACCACAAGTGCTATTATGCTTATAATTTCACCTATAACACCTATTGTCAGTGTTGCTTCTAACCACTGCTCATTTTTACCATATTCATTTATTAAAACAACAATCATCCCTATGGACATTACGGGTAAAGCAACAATATAAACAGGATTTAGATTGAAAGTAAGATATAAGGCGATTGCTAAGCCATACAATGTCAAAAAATATAAAATAACGTTTTTAAATAATTTATCTTTGAAACTTACAAACTTTTTTATATCTATCTCAAGTCCTGCAAGAAACATTAGATAAAAAAAACCTACTTTTGCGATGATCTTAAAAGTACTGTTATCGCTATCGAGATAACCGATCCATACAGCAACCATTCCTATTATTATCTCTACAGCGGCAACAGGTATTCTGCTTATTCTGGAAAATATTGGCGCCAAAACAATTAAAAATGCAACTTGCGCCAATAGTGATAAATTCTGCATATATTATTCGTCGAAAATTATAATATCATAACTATTTTTAGGCACAAGTGCCTTGCTTACATGCACCGAACCTTGTCTGTTTGTTTTGCTCAACTCATCCCTGAGCTGCTTGATCTCTTCTTTAGCATTGTCGATCTGCTCTTTTAGCTGCAAGATAATATCAACACCTGCCAAATTTACACCCATTTGACGAGTAAGCCTAAGGATTAGTTTCATTCTATCAATATCCTTTTTAGAATAAAGCCTCATTCTGCCTTGTGTTCTAGAAGGCTCCAGCAACCCTTCCCTTTCATATTGTCTAAGAGTTTGAGGATGAATATTTAAGATACTAGACACTACTGATATTAGATAGACCGGTTCTTCATAGCTGTGCATGGATTTCCTTTATAGTTTTTCTTGACATAATGCAACGAGATCGGCAGGCATAGAATCAACATCCGGCAATATAATATTTGCCACCAAGTACAGATCGCCGCTTAACATTGTTTTTCTATTCACAACACCTTTTCCTTTTAGCCTGAACTTTTGAGAATTTTTTGTATTTTTTGGTACTTTCAATGAGACGTTCTTTTCCGGCGTTTCGATTTCAACAGAACCGCCAAAAAGTGCTGTTTTCAATGGTATATTCACGGTTTTATACAGGTCATCGCCTTTTCGCTCATAATCTTCAGAATTGGCAACCTCTACCTTGATAAGCAGATCACCGACTTGACCATTGTATGTTTTACCTTTTCTTTTAACCCTTAATGTCTCTCCTGATTTTATACCTGCAGGAATTTTCACATCAAAACTAGAGCCGTTTACGTTTATAGTATGCTTACCGCCCAAGATCGAAACAACAAAAGGTATTGTTATCTTAATTTGCAGATCAAGATCTACTTGACCTCCAAAACCGCCGAAGCCTCCAAATCCCCCAAAACCACTAGATCTTCCGCCGCCACCGAACATACTTCTAAGTAGTTCTTCGATATCTATATTTGCGCTTTGTCCTCTTGCAAAATCATGAAAATTTTGACCGCCGAACATTTGATCTCCATATTGAACATACTGTGCTTTTTTGCCTTCGTCACTCAATACTTCGTATGCTGCATTGATCTCTTTAAATTTTTCTTGAGCTTCAGGATCTTTGTTTATATCGGGATGATATTTACGAGCTAATTTTCTATACGCTTTTTTAATCTCTTCTGGTGTAGCACTTTCACTTACGCCCAAAGTTTCATATAAACTTTTAGCCATTTTTAAACCTTAAATTAATAATATTTTTAATTAATTATATCAAAAAACTTTAGTCTTTGTCAATCAAGTTTGAATAATTAAAATGGTATCAATTATATCATTATAATCGCCAATTCAAACAATAAGTGCAATTTTTGATTACTAGCGCAAGAGAGGGTTATAATGCCCTGAAAATTCAAGACAACTTTTTACCTCAATTTATTTCCGCCTCT
>DYMX01000051.1 GCA_020721345.1 Sulfurovum sp. | reverse complement strand
AATAATTTTCCAACCTATTTCCACCCAAGCTATAAAATCTTGAGCATAAAGTGAAGTTTGAAGAGAATTTGAGCCTTAAGAAAAAAGGCTCTCAAAAAATAACAAATCCGTCACACGGCGTTCGTCATCATGACATACTATTATGATAGCTAGTATGTAGCTCCCTATCCATTTTGGTCTCTTAATTTAGGTGTTCCGAATTAATTAGAGATAGCTTTCGCATATTAGGAGTTTTGAGTTGGCTTTTTGATGGGACGCATTTCAATCTGTATTAAGCGATTATGTAAACATTCGTTAGTAACCCAAAAGAGCGCCCCCTCGCTCAGTCAAAAACACGGCATATGTGCTATCAACTCTAGAATGCTTTCACATTCATACTACCAGCCCCAATCATATCTTGCGACTTAGATCAGGATAAGGTCGAACCCCCGATAAACGAGGTGTTATGCAATTTTTTTGGAATTTTTATGAAGCAGACTCTAACAATATTTCCGGCATTGTTTTAAAAGCAAGTTTATGCTATACTCTTATCAATGTAAGTTAGAGATGAATGAGCTATCAATTCAGGGCATCTTTAACTTGCTACTTCTTCCGTATTATTGAAAATCACACGAAAAATTATAATAGTAATTTATCATCATGTTTTTGACATTTAGCATAAAAAATTGGATGTTGATATAATTTGATTAAGGTTGTCATAATTTGATAAAAGCTGACTATAAACGCCAACTCTAATAAAAACAATTCCTAAATGAATTTAGCTTTCCTAGTTTAATATAAGATGTACTTTGCCGAGTAATGGACCAGCCTTGCTTTTTATAATACACAATCAACTAGTAAAAAGTTATTAAATAATTTAGAAATGAATAAAGCAAACTAAAATCTAGAAATAGATATACTTTTTTCTAGAAAATAAAAAAAGGAAAATCCCAATGAAACTCAGTGATAAGGTCTTTTACTTCATAGCCGGTCATGGTAGGGGGTGGGCATTTTCATCAAGTGATCTGGTACATAGATTTACCAGGCAAGAGATAGACAACACCCTCTCAGATTTAGCTCAAAAAAGAAAGATCCGAAGAGTAGCGCGCGGCATATATGACTATCCCAAATACAGCGAACTTTTGAAGAGAGAATTGGGCCCCGATATCGAGCAGGTGGCTTTCGCTTATGCTAGAAAGTTTAATTGGACGATAGAAGTAAGCGGTGATACGGCGCTAAATATTTTGGGATTATCAACGCAAATCGTCGGCAAATACACCTATCTTAGTAATGGTCCAAACAAGGACTATGTTATCTTTGAGAATGTGGTTCTTGAGTTTAAAAAATCAGCTCTTAAAAATATAGGCTTCAAATACAAAGAAAGTTCACTCATAGTTCAAGCTTTGAGATCTCTTGGCAAAGAACATATTACAGATACGGTTATCACTAAAATCAGATCGCAGATAGATGAGAAGATGTTTGATAAAATCTTAAAAGATACCAAAACATCAACCGATTGGATCTATGAGACAATAAAGCAGATATGCCAAAAAGAGTCAGTCAATGAATAGGGTAGTCTTGCTTGAAGCACATGAGAGAGAAGAGATATTTGGTGAAGCAGCATTTAAGATGGGAGCAACACCTGCTATAATTGAAAAAGACTTTTGGGTAGTTTGGACCCTTGATAAGATATTTGCAGATGAGAGATTAAATAAAATTCTCATGTTCAAAGGTGGCACATCACTTTCTAAAGCTTTTGATCTTATAGGTAGATTTTCCGAGGATATCGATTTAATTCTTGATTGGCGGGAAGTTGTTTCTGAAGACCCACAGCAAGACAAAGAGAGTAAAACCAAACAAGTAAAGTTTAATGAGAAGATCAATGAAAATGCAAAAAGTTATATAAAAGAACAGTTGTTGCCTGCTGTGCAGACTCTTTTATCCCCTTTTTGTACTTGCAAAATAGATGATGACAATCCTTTTAATATAAATATTTCGTATCCGGCAACTTTTAAAGATGGATATTTGAGAAATGAGATTTTGCTCGAAATCGGTCCGCTAGCTTCTTGGTTGCCTTATGATAGCTTTGCTATAAGTCCATATGTAGTAGATGTTTTTCCAACTTTATTTGACCAGCTATCATGTCAAGTAAATACAATACTTGCCAAAAGAACCTTCTGGGAGAAGGCAACAATTTTACATCAAGAAGTAAATCGAAGCGAAGAAAGCCCACTTCCTCTGCGATATTCTAGGCATTATTATGATTTGGCAATTATGGCAAAGGCGAATGTTAAAAATGAAGCTTTGGCCGACTTGGAACTATTGAAACAAGTAATAGAGTTTAAAAACAAATTTTACCCTGCCTCATGGGCAAAGTTTGATGACGCAAAACCTGGAAGTTTTAGACTTGTTCCTCTTGAATCTAGAATAGCCGAACTTGCTAGAGACTATAAAGCGATGGAAAATATGATTTTTGGTAAAAAGTTGCTTTTTGATGAAATTATAGATACTTTAAAAACTCTAGAAAATGATATCAATGCGCTAGGATAATCAAGGTGGCACACAAATTATAATTGCTAATATATTTATAAAATACCATCTCTCTTCATTTTTTCTTGTATGGACATAGTGATATAGCTATTGATAGTTCCGCCATAATAATTCTTGATTTTATTTTCCCACTCAATTAAAATCTGTATCGTTTTTATCTTTTTTTCTTTACTTATGATTGTCTTGCTATTTTCTCTAAGATTGGCACTTTGTATAGCTTGATCTACATAATCTAAATTTTCTTTTCTTGCCATAAATAATCCTTTTTAATATTATTTAGATATCTTTTTACTGTAATTTTAATATCTTTTTTATCTCTTTAGATAAATCTTTTATTTCAGATGAAGCTTTGCCCTCTTTATTGTACTCTCTTACGCTTTGACCATTTTTGACCGATTTGTCATAATCAGCCCTTGTTCGCAAGATAGTATCAAGTATTTCAAAATGTTTTGATTTTTCTATAAAGCTTTTAAGTTCATCAAGTTTTGCTTTTTGAGGATTGATATTGTTAAGAAGTACTTTAACTTTCAATTCCCCATCTATAAGTTCATTTAGTTGAGACAATATGGCCTCAAAACTTTTAAGGCCAAGGAGCTCAAAGTTTTTATCGCTAACGGGAGTAATTACAAGATCTGCTGTGATGATAGCTATTCGGTTAATAGTGCTGTCAAATCCGCCAAGGTCAACTATCGAAATTACATCATCTCTATCATTATCAATATATGTTTTTAGATCAGAGGCATTGTTAAATGTTTTTATGGATAATGGCTTCAGTGCAGTTTGATTTCTTCGTATTTCATTTGTATAAGTTAGTGTTTTTTGTATATCGAGATCCACTAGCTCAACATTGTATTTTTTTTGCAAAGCAATGGCAAGATTCCAAGCAACTGTACTTTTGCCAACCCCGCCTTTTTGATGAGAAATTGCTATTATCATTTTTTACCCCAATTACTTAAAAGAATATCTTAATAATATCAAATGTACATTAAAAAGATATTGATTTGATAGTAAAATAGATAATATTATTTATGTTTGTAAAATATAGTAGATTAAAGTTTTAAAATAATTGATTTTATTATGAACTGAGATTTTATAAAAATACTATTCATTAAGCATTTTTATTTTTTTATAAACAGCTCGAATATCATCAACTCCAATAAAAAAATCTGAGACTTTTACATCGAGCGCATTGGCAATTTTGACCAGATGTTCTATATTGAAATGGTAATTTTTATGGCAAATCTCAGCGCAAGATATTACAGATACGGATTTATGGCCAATTGCTTGAGAGAGTTCAAGCTGTG
>DYMX01000005.1 GCA_020721345.1 Sulfurovum sp. | reverse complement strand
ATAAAAATTATGAAATAGTAACTATGCTTTATGACAATTACACTAAATCAGAAAAGGAGTGTGACTATCAACACAATGAATTTTTGAATTGGTTACGATAAAATGAAATATAAAATAAAAATATAGGCAATATAGAATATAGGGGTCAGGTGATAGTGATAGCACAGGGAGCGTAAATCTAACTGTGTAAGTTCTAAAAGGAGGAGCGCGCGATAAGAGTATATTTTTGTTACATTTGATATCATTGTCAAAGATTTTTCAAGGTGGCGACTGACCCCTATATTACATTTTCGACCTTACAGGCCACTTCGCAACCCTTGCATCCCATACATAGATTTAAATCTACCAAAAAACCTAGCTTCATAACTTTATCCTATTGTTGATAGTTTAAGCAAATATTTTTGCTATGATAAATTATATATTGTTTCATTTAAAAAGAAATAGTTTTAAAGTAAAATAAGTAAATATAATGCAAAAATAATCATATTTACTTATATTCAATCAGAAAAGATTTATAAGAATATCAGTTTAAGTGTATATATTTTCAAAAAAAATTATTCTTGAAATAAAGAAGATCCGATTCTGACCATATTTGAACCGCATTTTATAGCAAGTTCAAAATCCGAACTCATTCCCATAGAACAGATATTTGCGCCGCTTGCTTGAAGTTTTTCGTATATTTTATAAGTTGTTTCAAAACTGGTTTGAATAATTTTACTATCATCTGTATGCGCTCCAATGGTCATAACGCCTTGAAGTTTTATATGTGGACAAATTTCATGTATTTGCAGATATGTTTCGATTGCGCTTTGTGGGGTTAAGCCGCTTTTTGTCACTTCTTTTGAGCTATTTATCTCGACCAAGCAATTTAGTATTTGGTTTTTGTTAGCTAATTTTTTTTCTAATTCCTTGGCAAGCTCCATGCTGTCCAATGCCTGAAAAAGTGAAGGTTTTATTTCTAAAAGTTTATTTATTTTATTTTTTTGTAATGTTCCTATCATGTGCCATTCTAGCGGCAAATCCTCGAGTTCCATAGCTCTAGCTTCAAGCTGCTGAACATGGTTTTCTCCAAACGCTCTTTGACCAAGAGAGTATAGTGTCTTTATATTTTCGGCAGTAGTATATTTGCTGACAGCCACCATTTGGACTATATGGTGCTCATTTACTTCAAGCCTTGCTTTTTCGATTTTCCAAATCACATCATCAAGATTTTTTCTAAGCATCTCTTTGTTCATTTTTAACCCCAAATTCTATTTATATCATTAAATAAACCTAAAAACATAAGACCAAATAAGATTATCCATCCAGCAATTGTTAATTTGTAAACAATGGCTTCACTTGGCGCTCTGCCACTTACCATTTCGTATAAATTGAACATTATATGCCCGCCGTCAAGAGCTGGAATAGGGAGCAGATTTAATACACCAAGATTTATCGATATTAGCGCAGTAAAAAACAATAATGCCAATACTCCTGCATCGCTTGCTTTTGATGTTGTATCAACTATTGTAATAATGCCGCCTATCTCTTTTGTGTCAACAACTCCAGTTATGAGTTTTTCTATACCAGTAAAGATAATAAGAGATGTTTGCAATGTTTGAGTTAAAGCATAACTTATCGATCCATCAAAGTCAAGATAGACGGTTTGTGAAGTTCCTAGTGGACCTATGCCTATCATCAATCTTTTTTCATATTCGCCGAATATATTTTTGGTCGTTAAAACTTTTGGAGCAATAGAAATTGTTTTTAATTCATCATTTCTTTTGATTTTAAATACAAGATTTTTGTTTTGTGAGCCTTGTATCTTTTTGCCTATATCTTCCCAGAAAATAATAGGTTCATTGTCAATTGAAAGTATGGTATCTTTGGTTTTTAGCCCATTTGAATATGCCGGAGAGTCTGGGGCGATATCTCCTATTTGCGGAAGAAGTTTCGGTATGCCGATAAAAGCCATAATGATATATATAAAAAAAGCAAGCAAGAAATTTGATAACGGACCGGCAAAAAGTATGACGATTCTCTGCCAAGGTTTTTTCACATTGTAGCTATCTTTGTCAAAACTCACATTTAGAGGATCTGTATCATCTTGACCTTTCATCTTTACATATCCGCCAAGCGGTATAGCGCTCAAGCTCCACTCTGTATCGCCGAACTTTTTTGTAAATAATCTTTTGCCAAAACCGATACTAAAAACTTCTACTTTGACGCCAAAAAATCTAGCGGCCGTAAAATGACCCAATTCGTGAATAAATATCAAAATAGAAAGAACTAATAATGAAGTCAATAAACCCATTTAAGTCCTTGAGGTTTGTTTGAAAAAGTCTCTAGTATATTCATACCCTGAGTATATTGTTAAAGCCGTGGCTATCCAAAGAATTATGTTTGCATATGGCCATTTCATAAGCAAGAAACCGATTGCTATCATTTGAACGACCGTTTTTACCTTTCCGATAAAGGAAGCCGCTATATCCATGCCTTGCGATACTGCCGATACCCTAAGACCTGTTATGAAAAGTTCTCTGGTGAGTATAAGATATATTGCCCAAGGAGATGCACGGTCTAGTATCATAAGTCCTAAAAACCCTGCAAGAGTTAGCATTTTATCAGCAAGCGGATCTATGATCTTGCCCAAAGTTGTAATTTGGTCAAATGTTCTAGCTATATATCCGTCAAAAAAATCCGTTGCGCTTGCTATGACAAATATGAATGCTGCAAAATAGTCAAGCCAGCTGTAATGAATGCTGCCAAATATTTCACGGTTTACCAAAAGAAGAAACATCACAGGCGCCAATAGTAGTCTAATGAAGGCAAGAGTATTTGGAATATTGAACATAATTTACCTAAAAGTAGTTCCGCCGTCAACAACTATCGTTTGCCCTGTTATCCAGCTTGCTTCATCTGTACAAAGAAAATATACAGCTCCGGCAATGTCTTCAGGCTGTCCCATGCGATTCAATGCTGATCTCTTTACAGTTTCAGCTTTTACCTCTTCATAGTTTACGAATGCTTTAAGCGCATCAGTATCGATAGGTCCGCCACTCACGGCATTTACACGGATATTCATCTCGCCTAGCTCAACGGCAGCGTATCTGCTCATAGCTTCAACGGCTGCTTTATTGGTGCCGTGCCCCGCATAATTGTCGATATATATAAGATTACCGGTGCTGCTCATTGTGACTATGCTTCCGCCTCCGACTTTTTCCATTCTTTTGGCAGCTTCTTGGGAGCCTACCACAAAAGCATTTACGGTTGCAGTGTATATGTTATTAAGCCCTCTCGGCTTAAGTCTCATGAACTTACCATACCCTCCAACTACGGCTCTGCCGTATATCATAGCATTGTTAACAAAGAAATCAACTCTGTCAAAATCGGCATCAATTGCTTCAAACAGTGGTTTGAATTCATCTGGCTCAAGAATATTTAGTGGGTATGCTTTTGCTTTTACGCCATATTTTTTTTCCCATTTTTGAGCCAATAAATTGGCAGTGTCTGCGTTGGAATTGTAAGTAAAAGCGATATTTACGCCTTGTGAAGCAAACTTCGCCGCAATCGCTTCACCTATTCCTTTTGTTGCGCCGGTTATTACTAGTGTTTTGCCCTTCATTTGACTCATATTATGCTCCTACTATATTATAATTTTTCATTACTTCTTCTATTTTTTTTATATTTTCTTTGCTTGGCTCCACTAATGGCAGTCTATACTCCAATGTTTCAATAAGCCCTACTATGAACATTGCTGCCTTTATAGGTATAGGATTGCTTTCGCAGAAAAGCACTTTATTTATGGGGAGTAACTCTTCATTTAATTTTCTTGCTTCATCAAAGTTTCCGCTCATTGCTAAATGTATCAGCTTTGATTTTAGATCAGGAAGAAGGTTTGATGTTACCGAGGTTGTACCTACTCCTCCTGTTGCAATGACTGAAAAATCAATTGCATCATCACCGCTGAATATTGCAAGATTTGGACATTTGCTTTTAAGTTCAATTATTCTCTCTATAGACCCTGTTGCTTCTTTTATGCCAAAAATATTAGGCAATTCATCGTGAAGCCTTTTGACCGTGTCGGGAAGTATATCTACTCCTGTTCTGCCTGGAACATTGTAGAGCATAAATGGGATATCAACGCTTGATGCTATAGCTTTATAGTGCTGATATAGTCCCTCTTGACTCGGCTTATTGTAGTAAGGGCTTACTGAAAATATAGCGTCTGCCCCACATTGCTGCGCATATTTTGCTATCTCGATTGCTTCATGCGTTGCATTGCTTCCAGCGCCTGCCAATACTTTTGTATTTGTTCCTTTGCACACTTCAACAGCTATCTCTATACATCTTTTGTCTTCGTCATAGCTAAGTGTTGCGCTCTCTCCCGTGGTACCAACGGGGCAAACGGCATCAATACCGTTATCTATTTGTCTTTTGATAAGTTTTGCATATGTGGCTTCATCTAATTTTCCATTTTTAAATGGTGTTATAAGAGCCGTAGTAGCGCCAGCTACCGGATAATTATTCATTTGCTTTTCCTTAGTATAACTGTTGTAGATTTGTCGTTGTCAAAATAACGATTCGCTACGTTTTTTATATTATCTAGCGTAATTTTATCTAATTTATCCTCATATTCTAATAGAGGCTTTATATCCCCCATGGCATAATAGTTCCCAAAAAGATTGGCAACAGAGCTTGAGCCCTCTAAGGAGTATATGAATTCAGCTTTCATATTTATCTTTGCACGGTCTAGTTCTTCTTTTGTAACACCGTGTTTTTTTATGTCGTCCAATATTGTTAAAATATTCTTTTCTCCAATCTCCGGTTTGGTTTTATCATTGAGCATTCCCATTATGAGAAATATGCCGGGATCTTTTAATTCCATATTGTAGGCCGATATAGCATGGAATAGCCTTTTTTTGTCTATAAGCTCACTGTCAAATCTGCTGCTTTTCCCGCCGCTTAGTATTTGGCTTATCAAGCTAAGCGTAGGCTGGTCTTCATGGGCAAAATCTGGAATACTGTATGCGATAGCGATGGTATCAACCTTGTTGCTCTCTTTTTTAAGTTCAACTCTTTTTGCTCCATCAACTTTTGGCTCAACTATTTTTAAATCCGGAATTTCATTTTTATTTTCAAGTTTGCCAAAATAATTTTGAGCTTCACGAAAAACACTATCCGGCTCTATATCCCCAGAAACAACCAAAATAGCATTTTTTGGTTGATAATAACTCTCGTAAAACTTTCTAATATCTTCAATTTTCCATGATAATATATCTTCCATAAAGCCAATTGGCAGCCAATGATATGGATGATACACAAAGTGTGTATTAAATAGTCTGAAATACAAATACCCCATAGGACTATTATCTGTTCTTAAGCGTCGCTCTTCTGCTACTACATCTCTTTCTTTTTGAAATTCGTCGTCTTTTAAAAGCAGATTATGCATAAGTTCACTAAAAAGCTCCAATGTTTTAGGAAGATTTTTGGTTGACGTTTTTATATAATAGTGAGTTTTATCAAATCCGGTAGATGCATTATTTACACCGCCGCCTTTTTTTACAATTGTGTCAAATTCACCCTCGGCTAGATTTTTTGTTGATTTAAAGCTCAAGTGTTCAAGCATGTGCGCTATGCCGGTTTTGCCAAGCATCTCATTTTGACTACCTGCTTTATAGTAAATATCAGATGTGATAACACCCGATTCGTTTGCAAGAGGAATTGCAACAATCTGCATTCCGTTATCAAGTGTTTTGTGAAAATGTTGCGGCAAAGAATTAGCCATTGACCCTCCTGTTAATACAATAAAAAAAAATATGATAAATTTTATTTTTTGCAATTTGCGCCTATTGCTTGTGAAATATGCGTATATCCATCTGCTTTTAGCAACTCTATAAGTCCATTGTTGATATTTTTGATCAGCGCCGGACCCTCATAAATAAGCATACTATAAACTTGCACCAATGTTGCTCCGTCTTTTATTCTCTCATACGCTTCTTTTGCGCTATCTATTCCGCCTACTGAGATTAACAAAGTTTTACCAAAAAACTCTTTTCCAATTGCCTTAAATAGGTTTCTGCTTTTAATTTTAAGCAACTCGCCACTTATTCCGCCAAATTTTTGTGCATTAGGAGTTAACGAATAATCTATTGTAGTATTTGTAGCCATGATACCGTCTGCTCCAGCATCTACGGCCATTTTGCATAAATTTATAGCATCTTGGCTGCTCATATCTGGAGCGATTTTAAGTAAAATAGGTTTGGTTGTAAGTTTTTTTGCCATTTTGAACAGTGATGTTATGAAATCTTCATTTTGAAGATCTCTAAGACCGGGAGTATTTGGAGAAGATATATTTATAACTATATAATCTCCGAAACCGCCTAATTTTACTATAAGTTTTTCATAATCACTAAGCGCATTATCTTGCGGTGTAAGCTTATTTTTGCCTATATTCACGCCGATTGGAAAGTCTGAGTTTTCATAATGAGATAAAATATTTGCCATATATTCCATGCCCTTATTGTTAAAACCCATAGCATTTTGTATAGATCTCTCTTCTATTAGCCTAAAAAGTCTAGGATTTGGATTGCCGTCTTGAGGAAGCGGCGTAACGGTGCCGACTTCAGTAAATCCAAATCCGAGCGATTTCATTGCTAGTATATAATCGCTGTTTTTATCAAAACCGGCTCCAAGACCTATCGGATTTTCAAAAGTTTTACCGAATATATTTTGTGCCAATATAGGGTTAGAAACTTTATAGTATTTTGATAGTAACGATTGCAAAAAAGGTAGTTTTTCTACAACTTTTAATGCAAAATTAACAACCCCGTGAGCATTTTCAGGATCCATCATAAAAAATATTTTTTTAGCTGTTTGGTATGAACAAAGTTGCACTAACAACCCCTTTTTTATTAATAAAGCTTTTGGTTTGCAGAACCCTAAAAAAGCGACTAGTCGCGAGAGCGGTCTGCTGAAGACCTAATTTTGAACTTTGCTTAAAATTAGATATTATCGTAAGTATATCCAAAACTTTATAAGAGTTATTTTTGGGAGATCTTGCTAAGTTTTTTATATCCGCTGCAATTTTTGATTAACTCTTCATGTGTTCCGCTGCATTCAACTTCGCTGCTTGCAAAATAAAAGATTTCATCTGCGTTTTGGATGCTGCTTAGTCTATGAGCAATCGCTATTACAATCATTTGATCTTTAAGTTCAAACACCGCATCTTTTATCTTTTGTTCGCTTATGTTATCTAACGCCGAGGTTGCTTCATCAAGGATGAGTACATCAGGATTTTTATAGATAGCGCGCGCTAAAGCTATTCGTTGTCTTTGTCCGCCCGATAGATTCGCGCCTCTTTGAGCTAAAATTGTATCTATACCGTTATCAAGTTTTTCTACAAATTCAAAAGCATGCGCTTTTTTTAGAGCTTCAATAACTTTTGTCTTGTTGATCTCTTCACCGTATGCAACATTTGCGGCTATCGAGTCGTTAAATATAAAAATATTTTGTGTAACATAGGCTATTTTTCTATGCAATGACTTTAGAGTAAAGTTTTTTATGTTTTGTTCGTTTATAAGAAGTTCGCCTTTTGATGCATCATAAAATCTGACAAGCAGATTTACTAAAGAACTTTTTCCGGCACCGCTATCGCCGACCACACCGTAAAACATACCTTTTTGAAAAGATAAATTTATATTTTTAAGCGCCACTTTTTCATCATACTTTAAAACAACGTCTTTCAGTGTGATATTTTCTATCTTTTGATTTAGTTCACTTTCTCCGCTTTTTATTTCAGGTTCTATGTTTAGTATTTCCCTGATTCTTTCATTTGCAGTTACCGCATCTTGTGTTTTGTTGTATAGCTTGGAGAGAGCTTTGATCGGATCATACAACATAAACAGTGCGGCGCTAAAAGAGAAGAAACCGCCAACGCTCATTTTGCCCTCAATAACTTCTTTTCCACCTACGAAAATCACAAGTCCTATTGCTATAGAGCCAAGCACTTCCATGATAGGGGATGTTAGATTATTTACTCTGACCTGTTTCATTATATACTTAAAAACCGACAAGTTGTCTACTGCAAATCTATTAAGCTCAAATTTTTGAGACGAATTTGATTTGATCACTTCTATGTTGGAAAAAACCTCTTCAAGCCTTTTTGTCATATCTCCAGTGCTTTGCTGCGATAATTTTGAGTATTTTCTCATTTTTTTAGATAGTTTAGATAGCGGCAGCAGGGCAAGCGGCATTATGATTAGAAAATAAAACGCAAGTTTTGGATTTTGATATATTACATATCCCGCCAAAGCTATAACGGTAAAAATATCTCTTATAAGTTCAGGGATTATCTCAGATACAACGCCCTGTATACGAGATATATCATTTGTAATTCTCGATAGCAATACACCGGAATGGTTTTTTCTAAAAAAATCCATATCAAGTTTTGTTATGTGGAACAATAGCTCTTCTCTAAGTCTCCTTAAGATATCTTGCCCGATATATGAAGTATAGTATGTCTGTATATATCTGCCGATACCTTTGAGAGCAAAAACAAAAACAAGGGCAAACGGCACGATGAAAAGCATTTGTTCATCTTTTTTTATAAATATATCATCTAGTACCGGTTTGATTATATGCGCAGTTCCCGCAGTTCCCACTGCAACTGCGATCATTCCGAGAATGGCTATAAAAAATTCCCTCTTGTAATCTTTAAAATATGGAAAATATGTGATTATGAGTTTTTTCAAGATATTTTCTCCCAAAGTGTTCCGTTTGGAGTATCCATTATATTTATATCCATTCCTTTTATTTCATCCCTTATTTTGTCCGCAAAAGCAAAATTTTTCTGCGATTTTGCATTAGTTCTTTGTTTTATTAGGCTATTTATTTTTGCAACCAATTCATCATCAAGTCCAAGCTGGAAATAGCCAAAAGGATCCTGATAGCCAAAGCCTAGAAGTTCATTGATAAATTCAATATTTGCCATTATCTCTTTTTTGACATTTTTGTCATTAATGTTCACGTCTAATGATTCGTTTGATTTTGCAATCATTTCATCAATTAGGCTTAGAGCCACGGATATATTAAGATCATCGCTCATTGCTTCAAGAAGTAATTTTTTAAATTCGACATTAGGCGTGGATGCGCTTGCGTCAAATACTCTTTTTTTAAGGCGGTATAGTTTGTCAAGTCTTTTTTTGCTATTTAGGAGATCTTCTTCGTTGAAATTGAAATCATTTCTATAGTGAATGCCTGACAGATAAAATCTCACTATCTCTCCATTGTAAACTTTAAGAGTGTCTTTAAGAAAAAAGCTATTTCCTAGACTTTTACTCATTTTTTCGCCGTCAATCTGCACAAAGCCGTTGTGCATCCAATATTTCGATAGCTCATGACCTGTAGCGCATCTGCTCTGACTTGCTTCATTTTCATGATGCGGGAACAGTAGATCGGCTCCGCCGCCGTGTATATCAATACTGTATCCGCCGGTTGGTTTAGTGTGTTTTTCTATCATCGCCGAGCACTCTATATGCCACCCCGGTCTTCCTTTGCCAAAGCTTGCGTCGAAACATACGGTATCATTTTCATTGCATGCTTTCCAAAGCGCAAAATCTTTATCGCTTCTTTTTTCGCTCACGCTTTCTATTCTGCTTAGCGTTTCATCGCTGACTTTGTTTGAGAGTTTGCCGTAAAGCTTATCTTTTGATGTGTCAAAATATATATCGCCATTGGAAATTTTATAGGCTATATTTTTAGACAGAAGGTTTTTTATCATATCGTGCATTGCTTCAAGACTCTCTGTTGCTTTTGGAGTTAGGGTAGGGCGTGTAATATTAAGAGCATCCATATCTTCATTGTATCTTTGCATATAATACTCTGTAATCTCTATTAGGCTTTTACCTGAGTCTTGCATTTTTTTGATGATCTTATCATCCACATCGGTAAAGTTTCTTATAAAGTTTACACTATACCCAAGAGATTTTAGTGTGCGAAAAAGCATATCAAAGCTAAGAGCGCTTCTTGCATGCCCCAAGTGAGCATCATCATAAACAGTTGGACCACATACATACATGGTCGCAACATTAGGAATCAAAGAGACAAACTCTACTTTCTCTTTTTTTACACTGTCAAAAATATACATTCATATCCTATCTTATCATATCTATTAAAAATTTATTTATAAAATACAGCATTGTACCAAAAGTTATCATTGCTATTATAAAAATAGGCATCGTTTTGCTTTTTACAATATTCCAAAACTTATCAAAACCAACTTCTTTGATAGTTAAGATTAACTGCGCAAATCCTCCTATGCTCCCTGAAAGAGCTAGTCCGGCAGCGCCCATACTTTGCATTAGAATTATTGAAAATATGACATTTATCACAAGTGAAATTACAGCTATTTTTGCGGCTTTTAGATGTTTATGCATTGCGTAAAGGTATAAAGAGAAAATCTTGGCTAGCCCAAACGGAACTAGTCCTATCATATACATTTGAAGCACATAAGCCGTATTTTTAGTATCTTCAAGGTCAAATGCTCCTCTTTCAAAAAGAAGCCATATGATAGGTTCACTTAGTAGTATTCCGCCCAATACCGACGCCCCAAGGAGTATGTTAAGAAGCCAAAATGCTTTGCTGAGGTTTGCAAATGCCGCTTCTTCATTGCTGTTTTTGATAGCCTTTGAGATAGCAGGAAAAAGAGTCGTGGTTATAGCAAGGGCGATAATGGCAAATGGAAGTTGAAATACCCTGTTCGCATAAAACAGATAACTGACCGATCCTGCCACTAAAAACGAAGCGAGACTTGTATCTATAAAAGAGGCTATTTGAGCGGTAGAGCTGCCTAGAACCGAAGGTAAAAAAAGTTTATTAAATTTTTGTTCTTCTGTTTTTACATCTTTGGTTTTTCTATATTTCCATCCGCCTATAAGTATCCTTGCAAGTCCTTTTTTACGTATAGCGACAATATGTGTTGCTATCTGCAGAAGACCTCCGGCTAGGATAGAAAAGCTTAAAGCATATACGATTGCTTGCGGTTCGCTTTTAGCATAAAACATAAGCGTAGCTATCATAGCGATATTTAGCCATACGGTAGAAAAAGCAGTGGTAAAAAAATGCTCTTTATGTTGTAGTATCGTTCCTAAAAACGTAACTATAAATATAAGATCCAAATACCAAAAATTTATAACCGTAAGAGGCGCTGTTTTACCGATGAGGTCATCGTTCCAATCCCACGCAAGAGCTTTTGTAAAAGCTTCAGGAAAAAGCGTGACTATGAGAGAAAATCCAATGATCATAAGCATAAATCGCATAAAGATCGCAACAGCAAATACGCCTTTTTGCTTTGATGCCACATAAGAAGGCATAAAGCTTTGAGTGAATGAACCTTCAGCAAATATCCTGCGAAACAGATTTGGAAATTTGAATGCCATCAAAAATATATCACTCCATATGCTTGCGCCCAAGGCAGATGTCATGAGTATATCCCTAAGTAAACCCGTAACACGTGAGATGAGGATACCAAATGAGTTTGAAAATATAGATTTAAGTCGCATTATATTCTTTGTATTTGTTTTTGAAATTATATCGAAATTGGTATTAAGTCATACTCTTTGGAATATTTTTGGATTATAATGCAGTTTCTCCCTTTTTCTTTTGATACTTTTTTATAAAAGTATCGCAAAAATCGCAAACACTTAGAAGTTCGCTGCACTCAAGCGGTGCTTCGTGTTTGCAATATCTTCTCTAAGAATCTATGATTATATTTCAAAATGACATATTTTTTTTTGATTTAAACATTTTAAGTTATACTCTTAAAAAATATGGAGCATGTTATGATAGTAGGCATACAGGGGATATTAGAACATAAAGAGCCGACATTTGTACACATAAATGTACATGGACTAATACATGAAGTTTTTGTATCCATAAATACATCTTCGCAAATAGAGTCAAAAGAGATAAAACTTTTCATTTCTCAGATAATCAGAGAAGATGCAAATTTGCTTTTTGGTTTTTTAACCTTGGATGAAAAAAAGATGTTCGATACACTGCTTAAAATTAACGGTATAGGCCCAAAAGTAGCCATCGCTATATGCTCAACATTTTCTCCTGATACATTTGCTAAAGTTGTAAACTCGAAAGATGTAAGTATGCTTAAGCGTGTTCCTGGCATAGGACCAAAGGCTGCTAGCAGGATATTGGTAGAACTTGCAGATTTTATAGTTGAGGGCAGCGCAGCAGGCGACCATTTAAGCAATTCTCTCATTGAAGCGGCTATGGCACTAGAGAGTCTTGGATTTAAAAAAGATGAGGTTAAAAAAGCCCTATCAGGACTTAGCGGAGATACCGCAACTTTAGTTAAAGAAGGACTTAAAAAATTGCAGAGATTGTAATTATTGCCGCGTTGGCGCGGTAATTAAGACGGCAGTATTCTCTTTGCGCCAACAAAACAATCGGCGTATGACCCTTGATGCAGAGGTGAGACTATAATGCCTCTGTCCCTTGAAGCGGCATGTATAAACTCGCCGTTCCCTAGGTATATGCCGACATGGGTTACCGAAATGCCTCTATTTTTATCCGTCAAGAAAAATAGCAGGTCTCCAGCCCTTAGATTGCTTTTATCTATAGTCTTTCCTGCTTTGGATTGTCCAAGTGCCGTACGAGGCAATTTAATACCGTGTTTGTTGTAAATATACTGCACATATCCGGAACAGTCAAATCCACTAGGTCTTGTGCCTCCCCAGACATACTTTCCGCCCTTGAACTGTTTGGCATTTTGTGTTATTGCGCCTATGTCTGCATTGCAATATGTTTGTTCCTCTTGCGTTTTTGTCGGTTGTTTGGCATTTAGACCATTTTCTCTAACATTTGCCATTTGCGCCTGAAGTGCTGCAATTTTCTCTTTTTGAAGATCTGCATAAAATGCCTGATAAGAATACTCTTTGATATTTTGATTTAATGCTTCATTGTAGCGATGTTTGATCTTTTTTTGCACCGCCCTTCCGCTACCGTCGGTAAAGGTAAAAGAGTTTGAAGCATAAACAATAGAAAAAATCGATATAAACCAAATAATTCTCATTTTTTTTAGACCAATATATTTTTTGATATTATAACATAAATTGGCTATAATCGCTATATGAATAATTTTTTTGATGTAGTTATAGTTGGCGGAGGGGCAAGCGGTTTGATGTTTGCTTCATTGATAAAAGATAAAAAAACCGCATTGATAGAGCACAATCAAAAGCTTGGCGCAAAGATACTGATAAGCGGTGGCGGCAAGTGTAATATTACCAATGAGTTTGTCACCGATAAGCATTTTTTAGGAGATGCGAACTTTGTTAAAAGTGCAATAAAGAGTTTTGACCAAAATGTCACTTTGAGATATTTTCAAAGTAGAGGATTAAAAACTGCAAAGCTAAAAAATAACCAATTTTTTTGCGATAAAAGCGCTAAAGAGTTAGTTGATATACTATCAAAAGAGTCAAAGCTTCATACTATTTTAACAGGCGAAGAATTGCTTGATGTTGATAAATATGACGATATTTTTACGCTTAAAACTTCCAAGAGAGAATTGCGCGCAAGACATGTTGTAATGGCCTCTGGGGGTCTTAGTTATGCAAGTGTTGGGGTTAGTGAGATAGGATATAAAATAGCTAAAAAGTTTGGAAACAATATCATCAAAACAGCTCCTGCTTTGGTTGGACTTACGCTTCAAAAAGAACAGTTTTTTTTCAAAGAGCTAAGCGGCATATCGTGCGATGTAGTGATAAAAGCCGGCGAGCATATATGTGAAGGTTCGCTTTTGTTTGCGCATAAGGGTATAAGCGGTCCTGCTGTTTTGGATGCATCTTTGTATTGGGAGAAGGGTGAAATATCTATAGATTTTTTGCCAAATATCAAACTTGAAGATTTTAGAAACTCCAATAAAAATGTAAGTACCGTTTTACCTATATCAAAAAGGCTTGCATCTGCGCTTTTAATCCATTTAGGCATAGAAGATAAAAAGTTTTCATTATTATCTAAAAGCGAGTTTGAAAAGCTTAAAATAATCAAAGAATATCATTTTTCACCCGCAGGTACTTTTGGATATAATAAGGCAGAAGTTACCAAGGGCGGTGTGGATACAGGCGAGATAAGCCAAAAAAATATGATGAGCACAAAATGTGAAAATCTATATTTTATAGGCGAAGTTCTTGATGTTACAGGTAGGCTTGGCGGGTATAATCTTCAATGGGCATTTTCATCGGCTTTTGTATGCGCAAATGGTATCAATAAGGAGTAGTTATGTTAGAGTATAAAGCGGTAATTTATCAAGAAGGCATGCTTGGGTCTTTGCTTCTCGGGCAGTCAAAGGTCAATCCTGTTAAATTTAGCGAGTTTTTAAATCGCAATGCAAGCGATGGGTGGGAAGTTGTAACTATGGAAAAAGATATTAGGCGGATGTTTTTTTTGGAGCAGAGAAGGGTATGTCGTGATAATGAAGAGAGATAAAAAAGCATGAAAATAGCAAGCATAATAGTCGGGATCGTGTTTGTGCTTTATACTATAGTTGGAATATTTCAATTATGGTTTGATATATTTGATTTTGATGTCTTTATAAAACTTTCCATTACTGCAGTCGCAATTATTGTTTCGGTTTTTGGCATAGCGATGCTTTATCGTGAGTACATAGATGAAAAATCAATGAAAGATGAGAATTATATAGACTAATGGCGCAAAGAGATATAAATTATAAAAAAAATACTTTCAATATCGCATATGATATAGTTAATCCAGCAAAAGAAGATACTATAGTAATTCTTCACGGCTGGGGAAGCAATAAAGAGATCATGAAGCAAGCTTTTGCCAAGCAAATGGAAGAGCTTAAACATGTGTATATAGATATGCCTGGATTTGGTAAAAGCACTAATCCGATCGTTCTAACTACGGAGGATTACGCAAATATTATCAAGATGTTTCTTGCCGATATTGGAGTTAAGGCATTTTTTATAGCTGGTCATTCATTTGGCGGTAAAGTGGCAACGCTCCTAAATCCAGCTTGTCTGATACTTCTTTCAAGTGCAGGAATTTTGGTTCCAAAGCCTTTTAGTGTTATGGTCAAGATAACTGTTTTTAAAATTTTAAAACCGCTTGGATTTGGCAAAATGAGAAGGTTTTTTGCAAGCCGCGATGTTGAGGGCATGAGCCATGAAATGTATGAAACATTCAAAAATGTTGTCAATGAGGATTTTAGTCAGAAATTTGAAGATTTTGCAAATAATGCGCTTCTGTTTTGGGGCAAAAGCGATACGGCAACACCGCTTTGGACTGCTGAGAAAATAAATTCTACTATAAAAAGATCAAAGTTATATCCGCTTAAGGGAGATCACTATTTCTTTTTAAAACACTCGAAATTTATTTCCGATACTATCATGCAATACTACAAGGAGCATAAATAATGGTCGAATTTTTAAGTTTTTTAATATTTGTAGGTGTGAGCGGTTATTATTTGATCACAAACTTGCAATGGTATAGCTATAAGCTCTCAAGGGTTCTATTTCATCACACAAAGCCGATGTGGAATGTGGTTTATTTTATAATTCCTTTTATTGCCTTTGTTATTGCTTCTAAAATGTTCAAGCTGGATATCGTCATTTCTCTTGTTTATATAGCATTGTTGTATTTTTGGTATAAAAAACTTGATAAGCCTTTAGTGTGGACCGGCAGGATCAAAAGATTTTTTGCGCTCCTTGCTATATTTGCTCTTTTTTTATGGTTTATAGCAAAATGCACTTTTGTAATAGCTCCGTTCATATTGACCTTTGCCGCCTCGCTGTTGGTAGAAAAAGTACTTTTTTTGGGCTTTAAAGCAAAAGCAAAAGCAAAAATTGAAAAGGCAAAAGAGATGATAGTAGTTGGAATTACGGCAAGTTACGGCAAAACAAGTATCAAAAACTTTTTAAATCATATCTTGGAGGGAAGTTTTAAAACATATGCGACGCCAAGATCGGTAAATACGCTTGGCGGCATAATGAAAGATATAAATGATGATCTGCCTGATGATACCGAAGTTTATATAGTTGAAATGGGCGCAAGGGTTAAGGGTGATATAGCCGAAATCGCAACATTTGTAAATCCACAGTTGGTAGTTGTTGGAAAAATAGGACCGGCTCATATAGAGTATTTTAAAACAATAAAAAATATAATTGCAACAAAGCTCGAGATACTTCAAAGTTCACGCCTAAAAGAAGCTTGGCTTCATGAAAGCACAAAACAAGAGCCTAGTGAGAAGATACATATCTATGGAAGCAATATAACAAATGTGACCGCCACTTTAGAAGGAACATCATTTGAATTGGACGGAGAAAAATACGAAGTTCCGATCTTGGGAGAGTTTCACGCTATAAATTTGGTCGGCGCCATCAGTGTTGCCATTGCCCTGGGAGTGGATAAAGAGACTATTAAAAAACGACTAAAAACACTCAAAGCAACACCTCATAGGCTACAAAGAATTGATGCCGGCGGAAAATTGATCCTTGACGATAGTTTTAATGGAAATATAGATGGAATGCTTGGCTCATTTGATCTAGCTTCAACTTATCAGGGGCGGAAAGTCGTTATTACTCCGGGTCTTGTAGAAGTTGACGATGAACTAAATATGCAAATTGCTAAAAGAGCAAATGAGGTTTTTGATCTAGTGATAGTAAGCAGTAATTTAAACTGGGATATATTTAAAAGTCAAGTCGATGAGGATAAGCTTCTTAAAATGGAGCAAAAATCACAAATGCAAGATATGCTTATCGAGCATACGAAAGCGGGTGATTTGATACTGTTTGCAAATGATGCGCCAAGCTTTGTGTAGATGAGCGGTGGATATATTTGGAGAGTTATTGTTGTTGTAGTTTTTGTAACCCTCTCTCTTTTGGCAGATGTAAAAATAACTAAAGAGCAAGCAGATTATATAGCAAAAAAAGTTTGGCAAAACGAAGGCGCTCTGCAAGATAAATATTTGGTTCATTGGAACGATGGAGAAGATTTTGCATCACTTGGGATCGGTCATTTTATCTGGTTTGCCGAAGGTCACACAGAAAAGTTTAGAGAAGTTTTCCCTCTAGTTCTTGGCTTCATGGAAGAAAATAATGCAACTATGCCAAAATGGCTAAGCAGTAAAACGCCTTGTCCTTGGAATAGCAAAATAGAGTTGTTTGCGACAAAAGCAAAAAATGATAAGCAATACCTTGAGCTTTTTGATTTCTTGAAACAAAATATGCCTTATCAGGCAATGTATATGAGCAAGAGAGCGTTTGATGCTTTGCCGCTTATGCTCTCAACTCTAAAAGATGAAAAAACTAAAAAAATTATAAGGACTAGGTACAATAAGATTTTATATAATGACAACGGCACTGTAAATGAGCATGGGCTATATATACTTATTGATTATGTAAATTTCAAAGGCGAAGGCACGCTGATAAGCGAACGATACAACGATCAAGGCTGGGGACTGCTTCAAGTTTTAGAAAATTTGGATTATAGGCAAAAGGATAGATTTAAGGCATTTAGCGACAGCGCAAAAGCAATGTTAAGCCGACGTATCGCCAATTCGCCAAAGACTAGGGGCGAAGAGAGATGGAGAATCGGCTGGAATAAAAGACTTGATACCTATTTGTATGAAGAATTAAAATGAATGGTTTTAAAAAATGGGCAAAAGAGATACTGATATTTTTACTATTTCTTTTTGTTGCAAGTATAGTTATAAATCTTTTTAAACAGCCCGATATTCCAAATAACTCACTCAAATTTTTAGAAGTAAATATAGTAGGGCAAGATAAAACTTACAAACTACCTCAAAACAGATTGCTTGTTGTTGTTTTTTGGGGCAGCTGGTGTCCGATTTGCAAACAAGATCTAGAAAATTTTAGTAAAATAGCAAATGAATACGAAGTTATAGGTGTAGGAGTAAACTCCGGAAGCGATAATGATATTTTAGCTTTTTTAAAAGAGCAGCATTTATCTTTACAAACTATCAATGATGAGAGCGGTGAAATTGCAAGTAAATTCAATATTGGGACATATCCGACAACTTTAATATATGACAAAGAGGGAAATCTTAAATTTACGGAAGTTGGATATATAACAACCGCTGGACTCAAAGCAAGATTAAAATTAATAGAGTAAAATACACTCTAAGAAACACAAATAAAGGAAAAACATGCAGATTTTGCCAAAATGCCCAAAATGTGGCAGCGAATATACATACGAGGATGGCAATCTCTATATTTGCCCTGAGTGTGCTTTTGAGTGGGGTAAAGAAGAGGATAATGAAGCGGTTGAAACAGGTTTGGTTATAAAAGATGCCAACGGCAATATTTTGCAAGATGGTGACACTGTTACCGTTATCAAAGACCTCAAGGTCAAAGGAAGCAGTGACGGGATTAAAGTTGGCGCCAAAATTAAAGGTATTCGCCTTGTTGAGGGCAGTGATGGGCACAACATCGACTGCAAAGTACCTGGTGTGGGCGCTATCAAGCTCAAACAAGAATTTGTAAAAAAAGCATAATTATAATTGAAGATTTTTGCAGACAATTATGATATTACAAAACAACTTGAAGAGACGATTGGAAGATGAGCATTGTAGTTATTTGACATCAAAATCCTTTCATAATAATATCATATAGATACTCTATCTCATCATCTTCGAGATGGAGTGTCGATCTTGTTTTAAAAAAATCTATAATTTTATTTTTTTGTATGGATGAGCCATATATACATTCGCTATGAGCAGGTAAAAAAGAGTGCATAAGCGATATTTTGTCTCCAAGTTCAAGTTCACATATATAACACTTGTCGGGATAGTGCAGTCTTCCTTCTTTTTCTACTAACTCAAGATAGCTTTCGCAAATTATCCTTTTTGGATTTTGTTTATCCCATTTTTTTGCAGATTCTAAAATGATGTCAAAATAGAAGTTATCAATATCATCTATACCACGCAAATGAGTTCCAAATAACATGACAAACTTATGCCACAAAAGCAATTTATTTTTATCAAATATCCAAGAAAACGGTATGTGTGACAAGTTTCGTAGCCTTGGCATAAAACTGCTATGCTCATCTTCTAGCTCAAAATCTATAAGGTATCCGATTTGAAGTATTGAATGTCTAGCGCCAAAAAAACGATAATACAACCTTATCTTATCTTTTGTCAAAACACATGCTATCATATCTTCATTTTTTGCTTTTTTCAAATCAACTACAAAACCTTTGATGCTTATTCCTTAAAAGTTATAGTGCAATCATTATACCAAAGCGAGAATTAATAAGCAGTAATTTAGCGTATTTTTAATACAATGAAGCACACTAAATGCATATTTTTAGTAGTCCTATCAAAAATAAACTTAAGGTTGGCTTATGCAAAATTTGTTTACCTCTTTTAAAGATAACTGTGGATTTGGTTTGTTGGCTTCCATAGACAATACACCAACTCACAAAAATTTAGAAGATGCAATCACTGCACTTTCACGTATGATGCACAGGGGCGCTATCGCCGCTGATGGAAAAACCGGAGACGGAAGCGGACTGCTTTTGTCAATTCCTAAAAAGTTTTTTTCTAAAGTCGCGAAAAAAGAAGACATTATATTGCCTAAAACTTATGCCGTAGGTATGGTTTTTAGCAAAAATGATAGCGATCTTGATGTTATCAGCGAGATATGCCAAAACAATGACTTGAGGGTTGTTTTTACAAGAGAAGTTCCTGTGGATACGGAAGCTTTAGGTGTTCAAGCGCTTGAGATGCTGCCAAATATAAAACAAATTTTTGTAACCCCAAATTCTCTTATAGGCGCAAGAAGATTTGATGCGCTTGTTTATCTTTCAAGAAGAGAGATAGAGGCAAGATTGAAAGAGAGCAAAGATTTTTATATTCCGTCGTTTTCAACTTCTGTGGTTTCTTATAAAGGACTTGTTATGCCTACGCATATCAAAGAGTTTTACAAAGACCTTGCAGATAAGGATTTTGAGATATCTTTCGGACTATTCCATCAAAGATTTTCGACAAATACATTGCCGCAATGGAAACTAGCTCAGCCGTTTAGAATGATAGCTCATAATGGAGAAATAAACTCTGTTGAAGCAAATAGATTTAATGTCGCGGCTAGAAGCGAGTTCCTTAAGAGTGAAATATTTTCAGACGATGAGATAAAAAGACTATTGCCTATAATCCAAGACGGGATGAGTGATAGCGCAAGTATGGATAACTTTTTTGAATTTTTGATAGTAAATGGTGTTGATTTCTTCAAATCAGCTAGATCGCTTCTGCCTGCGCCTTGGCAAAATGCGCCTCATATGGATCCAAAACTTAGAGCATTTTATGAGTATGTAAGCACATGTTTTGAGGCGTGGGACGGACCGGCAGCTGTTAGTATGACAAACGGAAGATATATCGGTTGTGTGTTAGACAGAAATGGACTTAGACCTGCAAAATATATAGTTACAAAAGATAACAGACTTATCATCTCGTCCGAATACGGTGTACTTGATATAGCAGAAGACGATATAATAGAAAGAGGCAGGCTTCAATCCGGTCAAATGATGGGTGTTGACCTAAAATACGGAACTGTTCTTAAAAATTGCGATATAGACAATTATCTAAAAAATAGAGAGCCATACGATAAATGGCTAAATGAAAATATGACATATCTTCAAGAGTATATGACAAACCCATTTTCTCATATAGATATTCCTCAAAAAGAGGAGATGGAAGCAAGACAGAGATTTTTCAATATAACGCTTGAAGTTCAAGACCAAGTTTTGGCATCTATGGCAGAGGAAGGCAAAGAGACAACGGCATCAATGGGTGACGATACTCCTCTTGCCGCATTTTCAAATACTCAAAGAAATTTTTCTGACTTCTTTAGAGAAAAATTTGCGCAAGTTACCAATCCTCCGATAGATCCGATCAGAGAAAAGGTCGTAATGAGCTTAAATACAGGCTTTGGGGAAGCTAGAAATATATTGACAGATGATGCTCTTCATGCAAAAAGATTAAAAACGGTTTCACCTATTTTGTCTTTAGAAAAACTAGAAATTCTAAAAGCTTTCGGCAGCGACAAAGATGCAAGATATGACGCCAACTATAAGGCAAAAACATACAGCACCACATTTACGTCCGATCTAAGAGGTTCACTGCAGAAGTTGACCGGTGATATAGCTAATGATGTTAAAAATGAAGGCATCAGAATAATCATTCTAGATGATAGAGATTTAGATAAAGATAATAATGTTATGCCGATGCTTATGGTTGTTGGCGCATTAAATGAAAAACTACTCAAAACAGGCGTGAGACACCTTACAAGTGTTGTTGCGGTAAGCGGTGAAGTTTATGATTCGCATATGGCTGCTTGTGTGATAGCTTTTGGAGCAGCGGCGATATATCCTTATATGATGTACCAAAGTATTGCTCTTATGGAAAAAAGAAAAGATGAAAATGTAGATCTTGCACCGATCCTAAAAAAAGTAAGAAAAGCCATAAATGCCGGTCTTTTAAAAATTATGTCAAAAATGGGTATTTCTACTATCGCAAGTTATAGAAACTCAAGCCTATTTGATGTTATAGGTCTGTCAAAAGAAATAGTGGAAGAGTGTTTTAACGGCGCTCATTCTTTGCTTCATGGACTAAGCTATGAAGATATAGAGCAGAGGCTTACAAAAACGCACAAAGAGGCTTTTTGTGAAAATACAAAATATAGATTATATCCACTAAATATAGGTGGATTCTATAAATACTTGGACGGCGCGGAGTATCATGATTTTGCGCCTTCGACTGTTCATGCTATTCATGCTCTTGCAAAAAGCGGAAAGAAAGAAGATTTTGAGAAGCTTAAAAATATTATCAATAAAAGAGATAAAAAATTCATTCGTGACTTTTTTGTTTTAAAAAGCGACAGAAAACCCATAGATATAAAAGAAGTCGAGTCAAAAGAAAATATTTTTGCAAGATTTTCAACTGCTGCTATGAGTCTTGGCTCCATTTCTCCAGAAGCCCACGAATGCCTAGCGATCGCTATGAACACCATAGGTGCAAAAAGCAACTCAGGAGAAGGAGGGGAAGATGAAGCGAGATTTGGAACTCTTAAAAATTCAAAGATCAAGCAAGTTGCATCGGGTCGTTTTGGCGTAACGCCGGCGTACCTTAGATCTGCAGAAGAGATACAGGTCAAAGTAGCGCAAGGCGCAAAACCGGGTGAGGGCGGTCAGCTGCCTGGACATAAAGTAAGTCCGCTTATTGCCAGACTCCGTCATACAATGCCGGGCGTTACGCTTATATCGCCTCCTCCTCATCATGATATTTATTCGATCGAAGATCTAGCGCAGCTTATTTTTGACCTTAAGCAAGTAAATCCGGAAGCAAAGATAGCGGTTAAGCTTGTTTCAACTGCAGGTGTGGGTACGATCGCGGCAGGCGTTGCAAAAGCATACGCAGACAAGATCATTATATCTGGCGCAGACGGTGGAACGGGAGCCGCACCTATCGGATCCATAAAATTCGCAGGCAATCCTTGGGAGCTTGGCCTTATCGAGGCACACAATGCCCTAAAAGCAAACAATCTAAGGGGTCAGGTTGAGATAGAAACAGACGGCGGACTTAAAACGGGTCTTGATGTAGTAAAAGCGGCAATTTTTGGCGCAGAGAAATTTGCATTTGGAACGGGTGTACTAACAGTTGTTGGCTGTAAAATACTTAGAATCTGTCATCTAAATAAATGTAGTGTAGGTATAGCAACACAAGATGAAAGACTAAGAGATCATTATGAGGGGACCGTAGAGAGAGTTATAAACTACTTTACATTGCTTGCAGAAGATGTCAGAGAGATACTTGCAAGCCTTGGATATAAGTCGCTTGAAGAGATAATCGGCAAAAATGAAATTCTCGAGATAATCAATGATAATTTTGCAAAAAAATTCTCTTTTGAAGGCTTGATACATAGACTAGACGGTCCAAATACGCATCAAGTAGAGTCCAATGAACCATATGACAAAAATGAGTTTGAAAAAGAGATATTGTCTCAAGTTATGACCGCGATTAAAAATCCTGATGAACCTATCGTTATAGAAAGTGAAATATCAAATCTAAATAGAAGCTTCGGAGCAAGAATCTCAGGTGAGATAGCAAAATACTATGGCGACAAAGGATTGTCAAGCGGTACTATTGATATCAGACTAAACGGCACAGGCGGACAGTCTTTGGGCGCATTTTTGATAAACGGTGTTTCTATACATGTAAACGGCGCCGGTAATGACTACATCGGTAAAGGTATGAACGGCGGCAGGATCGTAATTACTTCAGACAAGGCAAGAGAAGGATATTCTCTAGGAGGCAATACATGTCTTTACGGCGCAACAGGTGGAAAACTTTACATTAGTGGCTTAGTAGGGGAGAGATTTGCCGTTAGAAATTCAGGAGCTATAGCTATCGTAGAAGGCACAGGAGATCATCCGTGTGAATATATGACCGGCGGCGTTGTTGTAATTCTGGGCAAAACAGGTGTAAACTTTGGCGCGGGTATGACAGGCGGCGTTGCATTTGTATATGATAAAGCTCATGATTTTGTGGAAAATATAAATCAAGAGTTAGTTGAGCCGAGAAGAATAGACACGGATGAAACAGATATAGAGAGATATTATCTTAAAAAATTACTAAAAGATTATTACAATGAAACAAAGAGTGTTGTAGCTAAAGAGATAATTGATAATTTTAGAGTAGAGATCAGAAACTTCTGGATAGTAAGACCGAAAGATATGAAGGGTCCATTGAAGATTGGAGCAGGAGAGTAATATGCAAAAGTTTGTAGATATAGATAGGGTTAATGCTAAAAAAAGAGATGTTGTTGAAAGGATAAAAGACTTCGATGAAATTTATGAAGTTTTTGTACCAGAAAAAGCTGCAGAGCAATCAGTAAGATGTATTCAATGCGGCGATCCGTATTGCCACAACGGTTGTCCTCTGCATAACCTGATCCCGCAATGGCTAAGCGCAACAGCAGTCAAGGATTTGGAACTTGCTTTTATGCTTTCAAATGAATTTTCTCCGTTCCCGGAAGTTATGGGCAGGGTTTGTCCGCACGATAGATTATGCGAGGGCGCATGTACGCTAAATGACGGACATGGAGCTATAACGATAGGTTCTGTTGAAACTTTTATAAATGAGGAAGGTTTCAAAAAAGGGCTAAAACCTAAATTTGCTCAAGCGAAAGCAGGCAAAAAAGTTGCTATTGTCGGTGCCGGTCCTGCCGGACTTTCAGCTGCTACATTTTTGCTTAGATACGGCATAGATGTTGAGATTTTTGATAAACAAGCAAGAGCAGGCGGACTGCTTACATATGGAATTCCTGGATTTAAACTTGATAAAAATATCGTATCAAGAAGAGTAAAATTACTTGAAGAAGCAGGATGTGTCTTTCATCAAAATGTTGAAGTCGGCAAGGATGTAAGTTTTGAAGAATTACTTGAAAATTTTGATGCAGTATTTATCGGCGTCGGAGCCACTAAAGGCAAAAAAGCTTCTATTGCAAACGAAGATGCGCAAAATGTATATCTCGCTATGGACTTTTTGACAAATATACAAAAAGGTCTTTTTGGAGAAAAAGTTTCTAAAGCCATTGATGTAAAAGATAAAAATGTTGTTGTGATAGGTGGCGGAGATACTGCAATGGATTGTGTTAGAACTGCGCTTAGAGAAAAAGCAAAAAGCGTAAAATGTCTTTATAGAAGAGATGCCGCTCATATGCCAGGAAGTAAAAAAGAATATGTTAATGCTAAAGAAGAGGGTGTTGAATTTGAGTTTTATGTATCGCCTAAAAATTTGATTATTAACGATAGGTCAGAAGTTATAGGTGTTGAAATGGTTAAAACAAAATTAACTGTTTCAGAAGCAGACGGCAAACAAAAAATAGAAGAGATCAGTGGCAGCAATTTCAATGTTGAAGCAGATGTTGTTATATTTGCGCTTGGATTTGATATGCAAGATTATAACTTTTTGTCATCAAACGGCATAGAAACCGACAAGTGGGGTCAGGTTTTGGTAGATGAGAACTATGAAACAACAAAAACAGGCGTTTATGCAGGAGGCGATTGTCATAGAGGAGCAGACTTGGTTGTAACTGCCGTTAAAGACGGAAGAGATGCCGCTAAGGCAATAATTGAAAAACTTTTAAAATAATAAAATGAATGATTTTTTAAAGACAGCATTGAAAGCCAATAGAGAAGTTTTTGAAGCGATCAATTTGATTGATAAAGAATCAATGTATCAAAAGCATACAAAGGGCGCAGGCGGAGACATAAGCAGCGGTTTTGACCTTGTTGCAGAAAAGATATTTTTTGAACATTTGAGCAGGTTTGGGAGTATTGAATCAGAAGAGTCCGGTGTCATGAATGATGGTGAATATAAAATAATCATTGATCCCATAGATGGAAGTGACAACATAACTTCAAATTTTAGTTATTACGGAACTTCGGTCGCTCTTTTGAACAGTGATGGCATATTAGAAGATGCGATAGTTTGCAATCTCGCTAGCAATGAAGTTTTTTGGATATCCGAGGGAGAAGTGCCTATGTATGGTAAATTGTTTGATGATAAATGGGATAGAATAGAAAAAAATAACTTTAGCAAAATAGGTATTTTTGAAAGAGCTTATGACAATCCAAAAATAGTGCAGCTACTTAAAGATAACAAGATCAAATTCAGATCGCCCGGAGCCGTTGCGCTTTCTTTGGCTTATGCCCACTGGGTAGATTTTGTCATTTTTGTAGGCCCCATCAGGATATATGATGTTGTGGCAGGATTGGCGCTTTGCAAAGATCTTGAAGTAATAATACAAGAAGATTTTGCTATAGTTTCAAAAGACAAAGAAATTGTTGCCAAGCTCTTTGGTATATTGAATGGCTTAAAGTAAGTATTTAAGAGCGACAAGTTGCGAGAGCCGTCTGTTGAAGACCTATTTTTTGGGTTTTGCCCAAAAAATAGATTATTAATAGTTTCGTAGGAGAATAAATGAAATTTAGCAATCTATTTAAAAATATGTATGATAAAGTTGCGCACAAAGAAGAAGCGCAGACCAGCGTTCATAATCAATGGATAAAATGTCCAAACTGCTTGTCTTTGGTTTATTATAAAGAGATAGAAGCAAAAAATGAAGTATGCCCAAAGTGTCATCATCACTTTAGAATAAGCGCGGATAAAAGAATTTCTCTGCTTGTTGACGAGGGAACTTTTGTAGAGTTTGACGCAAACTTAGCGCCAACGGATCCGCTTGAGTTTTCAGATAAAAAAAGTTATAAAAAAAGACTCGAAGAGAGTAAGGCAAAAACCGGAAAAACATCATGTATAGTAAGTGGAAGCTGTCAGATAAACACAGAAGAGGTAGAGCTTGTTGTGTTTGATTTTGCTTTCATGGGCGGTAGCTTAGGTTCTGTTGAGGGTGAAAAGATAGTCAGAGCCGTAAATAGAGCCATTGAGAATAGAACAGGCGTTATTATCATAAGCGCAAGCGGTGGTGCAAGGATGCAAGAAAGTACATACTCGCTCATGCAGATGAGCAAAACTTCTGCTGCTTTGAATCATCTTGCCGCCGCAAAACTACCTTTTATATCTGTTCTTACTGACCCTACCATGGGTGGCGTAAGCGCCTCTTTTGCTATGCTTGGAGATATCATTATAGCTGAACCGGGCGCGCTTGTAGGTTTTGCAGGCGCAAGGGTTATAAAGCAAACAGTTGGCGTTGATCTGCCTGAAGGGTTCCAGAGATCAGAATTTCTACTTCAGCACGGACTTGTGGATATGGTTGTAAATAGATTTGATATGAAAAAAACCATATCAGACTTCCTGAAGTTCTTTAACAATAAATAGCGTATTAATATTGTCTATTATAAAAAGGGTAAATATGCTTAAAAAAATGATGATTTTAGCCTTATCTCTACTTGTTATCATAGCTGCTCTTGTAGCTTTTGGAAGCAAAGAGATATTTGACAAACAAGGCTATCTTGCCAAATCGACAAACGGGTTGATTGTGGGTTCAAATATAGATTTTGCTTTGCCAGATCAACATAATGAGATACATTCACTCAAAAATGATACAAAAAAAGTAATTTTTGTTTTTTCAAAAGGAATGGGACATGTAGTAAAAAACTATTTGGCCGCCCAGTCAGCTGATTTTTTGCCGTCAAAAAATATGCTATTCGTTGCAGATATCAGCCCTATGCCCATAGCTATTAGAAATTTTATGGCGATGCCTGATCTTAAAAAGAGCAAATATTCTGTACTTCTGATATTTGAGCCGACTTTGGCAAAACCGCTTCTTGATGAAAAGAACAAAGACAAGATCATCATCGCTACGCTCGAAAATAAAAAGATCACTAATGTAGCTTATGCCGTAAATGAAAAAGAGTTTTTGGAAGCCATAAAGTAATTAATCAGTAATAATTTATGGTAAAATATCGCATGAAAAATTTTTTAAAAAAATACTATGCAGTTGTTATAGCTACTGTTATTTTCTCGGCTATATTTATAGCCAAAGTGCCTTTCTATATCGCTGTAACTTTAATGTTAGAGTTTGTTGTTATGATAGAAGTGGTTCGCATGATAGTTGACTTTATAGAGAAAAAACGAGTTCAGCTGAGATTTGTTATAGATATTTTTATCATATTTTTAATCAGGGATGTCATCATCCATGTTACGCAGCCTACCGTCAATGAAGATAGAATTTTATTTTTACTGCTTGTAATTTTTATATTTTTTATCTTTAGACTTTTGGCATTGTATTTTAGTCCGTCAAATACGCCAAAAAATGGCAATAACGCTGATATAGAATAAGTTTGGAAAAAAAATTTCAGTGAAAATAACAATAGCAACGATAGACAAAGGCGGTAAAGATAAACTGTATTCTCCTTTAATAGAGCATTATTTAAAATCTATCAAACAATTTGCGCAGATAAATATCGTTGATATCTTTGATAAAAGAATCGCAAAAGCGCATGATGTATCAGCTGCGGAAGCTCAAAAAAGTTATTCGAATGCTTTAAATCAGTACATTTCAAAAAATACCACAACGATCGTTTTGGACCCATCTTCTAAAGAGATAGATAGTCGCGATCTGGCATTTTTGCTTAAGGATAAAAGTGATGTAACCTTCTTGATAGGCGGCGCATACGGGTTCGAAAGGGCATTTGTTGACCAATGTAATAAGGCTGTTTCTTTTGGTAAAATTACACTTTCACATAAACTGATTAAAGTTATATTGTTAGAACAGATATTTAGAGCTCTATCGATAAACAATAATCATCCATATCATAAATAAAAGGGTCAAGCACAATGCTAACACAAGAGGAACTACAACAATTCGAATCTAAACTACTTGCAAGAAAAGCAAAGATAGAATTAAATCTGGATAAAACTTCACATGAACTAGATGACATTAGAGAATTGGAATTAAAAGATGAAGCCGATTTTGCTTCTATCTCAACAGATACTGCGATAGACAATGCAATAATAGAACAGCAAAGACAAGAATTAGGAGAAATTGACCTAGCTTTGGATAAAATTAAAAAAGGCGTTTATGGTATTTGTGAAATGTGCGAAGATCCTATAGGAAAGGCAAGACTAGAGGTTAAGAATTTTGCAAGATATTGTATAGTTTGTAGAGAAATCGTTGAAAAAAATAAATCGAAGGATAAACAATGAGAATAGGCTTATATGTATTTTCATCAATAGTATTTTTGATAATCGTTTCTGTTTTGTCGTTTTTGGTAAATTCAGGCTCTTATAATTTACAGACATTCGGCATAAACATAACCCTTCCTGTTGCTTTGTGGATAGTGACGCCTGCATTGGCGCTTTTGATTCTTAGTGTTTTACATATGGCTTATTATAGCGCTAAGAATTTCTTTTTGTTAAGACGCTGGCAAAAAGATTCAGAAATGCTGGATGATCTTACATATTGGTCGCTTTTGAACGAACCGAGAGAGAATCATATCGGCACCGATAGCCTTAAAAACATCGCTTCGATACTCAGCAACTCATCTATCACTGCAAAAGAAGGCTTTGAGTCAAAGAACGAAAAAATAAACGATATAATCAATGTAGTAAAGACAATCAACAGCGGAGCATATGTTGACCTTAAAACAAAAAAAATATCAAAACAATTATCAAATGTAAATCCTTTGGCAATTAAAAATTCTATCAATAGACTTCAAAATGACACAAAATTTGCGGGCGATGTACTTTCAAGCGTCAATGAATACGATAGCTCAGTGGTAGCAGAAGCATTAAATCTAATAACTAAAACTCAAAATATGGATAAGATAAAAAAATATCTTCCTTTGATGAATGTAGCAAATCTTGATAATATTTTCAAAAGACTCCATGGCGGCGATAGTGTAGGAATTAATGAAGAGTATCTCAAAGACACAGCAGGATCAATGACTCTTGCGTGCAAAGATTATATAGATCTTGCAAGCAGTACAATGAAATTCTTAGATCCAAAAATTATGTTAGGTTTATTTAGAGGGTTTGAGCAAAAAGACGAAAATGCGGAGATGGCATATCTTTATCTATTGCTTGAATACGAAATGATTGATGATGCAAAAGAGTTTATAAATGCAAATCCTGAAAATGATTTCAAAAAGTTAAAAATATTTTTTGACTTAAAACAAAAACAAAACAATTTAAAACTACAAGATATCGTAAGCTTGAATTCTCTTTGTGAAAATGCTTGATTTTACAAAACCGCTTTATGTTTTAGCCCCGTTGGCGGGCTATACAGACCTTCCTTTTAGATCTCTTGTTAAGCAGTTCGGCGTTGATCTGACCGTTAGTGAAATGATCAGCGCAAATGCGCTAGTTCACAATAGCCAAAAAACTCTTCATATGCTCAAAAAAAGCCCATTAGAAATTCCTTATGCAGTACAGATCGCAGGATCAAATCCTGATGTCATAAGGGATGCCACTCTTATATTGAATGATTTTGATTATATTGATATCATAGACCTTAACTGCGGGTGCCCTGCGCCAAAAATAGTCAATAATCTTTCAGGTAGTTCTCTTCTGACGGATCTTAACGCTATGGGGAAAGCCATCGAGACTATTAAGAAATATTCAAATAAACCCTACACATCAGCCAAAATAAGACTCGGGTTCAATGAAAAAAATCATTTAGAGATAGCGAAAGTCTGTGAACAAAGCGGATCTGATTATATAGCAGTACATGGACGAACAAGATCCGGAAGATTTAAGGCGCCTGTCGATTATGATGCGATAGCAGAGATAAAAGCATCCGTTTCTATCCCTGTAATCGCAAACGGCGATATAGACAGTGTTGAAAAATCAAATTGGGTATTGGAGCATACAAAGTGCGACGGCATAATGATAGGAAGAGCAGCCGTCGGGAAACCATGGATATTTAGCCAGATCAAAGGGCTTGAAGATATAGATGAAAAAGAGTTGATAAAAAAAGCCGTAATAGAGCATTTCAACCAAATGATAACGCATTATGAGGATTATGGCGCAATAATGTTTAGAAAGCACCTGCATACTTACTCAAAAGGAGGGTACATGGGTGCAAGCGCTTTTAGGGATAAGATAAACAGAGAAGATGATCCCAAAGCGATGCTTGAGTTGATAAAATCATTTTTTTGATATCAAATTATCCGTTATTTGTGATAAAATAAAAGAAATTTCATAAAGGATTTTTAAAAGTGGATAACATTTATTTGCTTGGATGGAGAGAATGGGTATCTTTGCCGGAGCTTGGAATAGAGAAACTCAAGTGTAAGGTAGATACCGGCGCCAAGACATCGGCTCTTCATGCTTTTTATGTGGATTCTTTTATGGTTGATGATCAAAAGATGATACGCTTTGGGATACACCCGATTCAAGGTAATGCAACGATCATAAAGCATTGTGAAGCAAAAGTTGTTGACGAGAGGGTGGTTACCAGCTCAGACGGTAATAAAACATTAAGATATGTGATAGAAACAACTATGATACTTGGCGACTTAACCAAGAAAATAGAGGTTACATTGACAAATAGGGATAATATGAGATTTAGAATGCTGTTAGGCAGACGAGCACTTGATGAAAGTTTTATAGTTGCTCCGTCTCTTTCGTACCAAAACGGTAAAATAATTAATTTTCAAGGCTTGAAATGAAAATAGCTATATTGTCTAGAAACAAAAATCTTTATTCGACAAAAAGATTGGTTGAGGCTGCTCAGAAAAGAGGGCATGAGGTAAGAGTTATAGATCACTTGAGATGCTATATGAATATTACTTCCAAAAAACCTATGATGCACTATAAGGGCGAAAATCTTGAAGGTTTTGATGCCGTTATACCGCGTATCGGTGCTTCTGTTACATTTTACGGAACTGCAGTTCTCAGGCAGTTTGAAATGATGGGAGTTTATCCGCTGAATGAATCAGTTGGAATCAGCAGATCTAGAGATAAGCTTAGAAGTATGCAGCTGCTTTCTAGAAAAGGAGTAGGCTTGCCTGTTACCGGTTTTGCTAGAAATCCTGATGATATTGATGACCTTATACAAGAAGTCGGAGGCACACCTCTTGTGATAAAATTGCTTGAGGGAACGCAAGGCATAGGTGTGGTCTTGGCAGAAACAAAAAAAGCAGCAGAGTCTGTTATACAAGCTTTCATGGGGCTAAATGTGAACATTATGGTACAAGAGTTTATAAAAGAAGCCAATGGATCTGATATTAGATGTTTTGTAATTGACGGAAAAGTAGTTGCAGCCATGAAGAGACAAGGTCCGGAAGGCGAGTTTAGATCAAATCTACATAGAGGCGGAAGCGCAGAGCTTATTAAGATAACTGCTGAAGAGAGAAGTGTAGCCATAGCTGCCGCTAAAGCCATGGGAATTAATGTGTGCGGCGTTGATATGCTTAGATCATCAAGAGGACCACTGATCATGGAAGTAAACTCATCTCCTGGACTTGAAGGTATCGAGAGGGCAAGCGGAAAAGATATAGCCGATCTTATCGTGGAAGTAATTGAAAAAAAAGTAGAGCAAAATTTGTCAAATCCAAACAGGACAAAAACTAAAGGCAAGGGTTAATATTTAAGAAAAAATATAAAAAAATATTTTATAATTTCTAAAGTATAAATTATTGCAAGAGAGCATTTGATGAAAATTGATGACATTTTGTTTGAATTAGAATCGAATTATATAAACGAAAACGATATAGATACCATAAAGGATTATATTATGGAAAATGGGATAAAATTAGCTCATATCGATGCTATGCTCGAAGAGATGGGTTATGATGCTTTGTTTGATGACTATGAAGCAGCTCCTTCTTCCTCTTCTGCTGCTGCCATTCAAAAAATAAATCACAAAAAACACTTAACAGACTAAAACAAACTTAATTCAGATATAGATTTTTCAATGCTTGTAGCGCTTTGAGTATACTGTTTGTTTTGGCAGTCTCTTCTACTGTATGATACCCAGTTGTAGGTATCTGCAATGTTGTTCCTTGTATCTTGTGATTTGAAGCTACTATGAGCCTGCCAAGCTCTGTCGAACCTATGGAACTTGGTTTACCGCCATTTGCGATCATTTGTTTATTTTTTTCTTTTATATATCTGTCTTTGTAGTCGTATGATATCTTATTTTTACGGCTAAATTGAATTAGCTGTGTTTGAAGAGGCGATTTGAATCTCGCATGAGAATCCCTGCGCCTAAATACTATATCAAGCTTTTCTATCGTCGATATATCCGGATATGGACTTGTATCAAGGATGAGCAATTTGTCTGTGCTTATATCAAATCTTTGAAACCACTCGAGCAGGTATCTCCAACTCTTTCCGGCTTCTTCTTCTGCGGTAAAAAATGCTGTTCCTTGGTATCCAAGCTGATAAAGGTAGATTATCATGGCATTTGTAACTACATTGTCAAGCTGTGATGAAACAAAATCATCTTTTATAGATAGTTTATCCAAAAATGCAACCGGAGTGTTTGGTATGAGATATTCAAGTCCTTCTATCTCAAATATCAAGTTACCGCGTCTTTCGCATATATATGTAGTCGTGATAGTTCCCATGCCGAGATAGTTTCCAGAGCATGGGCTGTATGCTTGAACTTTTTGACCTACAAATCTTTCGACAAAGATTTTATATGTCTGCTCCGATATAGAGTTTCCGGTCAGATCGCCTCGGTTCTTACTTATATATGCGGCGTATTGAAACTCGTTTGGACCGGTGCAGATAAGTCCATGTCTATCCGCATGCGATGATATATATCCGTTTGAAGGTTCACTGCCTTCTGCTACAAGCAAACCTTCATATAATGTGGCTTTTATGCCAAGCTCTTCAAGTTCTCTTTTTAAAGTCATGAAGTATGGATTTTCCGCTCCAACTACCGATGGTGTTCTAATAAGTTGTTTTAGTAGATCGAAGTAACTCTCAAATTGTTTCATGAAAACCTATAGTAAAAATATATATTTATTATGTCTAAAAAGGACTTAGAGATGAATTTATATTGTTTGGATTCTTAATATGTTTTTGTAGATACAAAAGAAAGTAACTGGTGGGTCCTCAGGGACTCGAACCCTGGACCACTCGGTTATGAGCCGAGTGCTCTAACCAGCTGAGCTAAAGACCCAAGCTTTAAGTAGCTAAACTAACTTTTGCGTCAGAATTATACCCTAAATAATTTTGAAAAGCAATTAAATTTTGTAAAATTCCCAATAAAATTGCAAAAATTATAAAAGAAGTCCCACCGTGACTAAACATAGGCAGCGGAACACCTACAACCGGAGCCAAGCCTATGATCATGTATATATTTACGCCCATATAAACAAAAAATATCAAACTCAGCCCTATGGCAAATACCTTGGTATAATAATCCGTATATGGCTGCACCCCGATATAAAATAGATGCAGTATAAGAAGTATATATAGTGTTATAACAGTCATCATACCCAAAAAGCCGAGTCTTTCTCCAAGATAAGCAAATATAAAGTCGCTGGATGCGATCGGAAGGTACTTTAGCTGCGTTTGTGTGGATTCTTCTTTGGATTTTCCGGTAAATCCTCCTGAGCCTATAGCGATGAGCGCTTGCTTGACCTGATAGCTTGGCTGGTTTACCATATTATAGATTCTCTGCTTTTGATATGTTTTTAGCCCGTATTTATAAAGTATGGGAGCAGATAAGGACATAAGTATAATGAGGCTTATCCATATCTCTTTTTTAACTCCGACAACGAACAATATGCCAAATCCGACTATTAACACTATCATTGCAGTTCCAAGGTCGGGCTCTTTTGCTATCAATAAAAACGGTATGATAATAAGCGCGGCAAATTTTAAAAACGCTACCAATCCATAGCCGTCTTTTGGAGGCGGGCTTTTTCTTATCATATATGCAAGAGTCATAATGACGCTTACTTTGATAAATTCTGAAGGCTGTATAGTAAGTCCTGTTCCTGGAATAGAAAGCCATCTTTGCGCGCCTAATATAGTTTTTCCTGCCACATCAACAAGCAGCAACAAGAAAAGATTAAAGCCGTAAAGAGTAGGCACTAGCCACCAAAATATAAGTCTCCACGGCATTACCATAGATACCGTAAATGCCATAAAGGCTATGACATAGTAGATCATCTGTTTTTTAAAAAGTTCCGGATTGATCTCAAAAATCAACCATGATGATATAAAAAAAATCGGTATCAATTGGATCATTAGAAGATAATTAAAATTTTTGAAAACTCTTTCATTTAGGCTTAACCAATAAAGCATATAAAATCCTAATTTTTTTGATAGTATATCAAAAAAATTATCAAAGGTTTGCCATGGATAATATATTGAGGTATGAGAAGTTAAAACAGTTTTCAAACCTTATACATGGAACAACGTTAAAAAACAATATTTTTCCTTATATGTTCAGTTTCGCGTTGCATACCGGTGAGGAAAGCGCTGCGATATTTCAAAATAGAAATTATTTAGCCCAAAAGATAGGTATTGATAAAGACTTTGATATAGTTTTAGCAAATCAAACTCATAGTAACAATATATCAATCATCGAAACAAATCAAACACTGGGCTGGGAAAAGCATAATGACGCTATCAATGATTGTGACGCGCTTATAACAAACCAAAAAAACATTTTAATAGGAGTTTTGACAGCCGATTGTGTTCCTATCTTACTATTTGACAAAACAAAAGAGATTATTGCTGCCATTCATGCCGGATGGAAAGGAAGCCGCGACGAAATACTCTTAAAGACGGTTCAAAAAATGTCTGAAGTTTTTGGATCAAATCCAAAAGATATTTATGCTGTTGTAGCTCCGTCGATCGGCTCTTGTTGTTATGAGGTAGGCAGTGATGTGGCGAAAAATTTTAGCGATGATGTAAAACAAAATATGCAAAATGAAAAATATATGCTTGATTTAAAAATGGAAAATTATAATCAGCTTATAAATGCAGGGCTGCAAAAAGAAAATATTGAAGTCAGCGACAGGTGTACATCATGCGGCAATGATAGATTTTTTTCTTATAGAAAAGAGCAGGGGTGCAGCGGTAGGTTTTTGAGTTTTATTGGCATGCGAGATAAGGATTAAGCCTCCATCTCCATAACTTTCCAAGGAAGTCCTTGAGTGATGAGAAGTTCCATAAATGGATCTGGGTCAAGTTGTTCCATGTTGAAGACCCCTTTGCCACTCCAAGTTCCGTCAAGCATTAGCTTTGCGCCTATCATCGCGGGAACGCCTGTTGTGTAGCTTACGCCTTGACTCATAACTTCAGCATAACACTCTTCATGATCTTTTACTTGATAGATGTATATTTTACGTTTCTTGCCGTTTTTAAAACCTTCAGCAACGATACCGATATTTGTTTTACCTTTTGTGTGCGGTCCCAAGCTAGCAGGATCCGGAAGAAGAGTTTTTAGAAATTCTATAGGAACTATCTTCATTCCTTTGTGCTTAACTTCTTTAATGCCAAGCATTCCGACATTTTCTAAGCACTTCATATGTGTTAGATAGCTTTGTCCAAAAGTCATAAAAAATCTTATTCTTTTTAGCCCTTTTATGTGTCTTACCAAGCTCTCCATCTCTTCATGGTAGAGCAGGTAACTGTCTTTTGGTCCAATCTCAGGATAATCCCAAACTTGCATAATTTCCATTGGTTCTGTCTCTATCCATTTGCCTTTCCCATTTTCATCTTTTTGCCAATATCTGCCTTTTGCGCTTACTTCTCTTAAGTTTATTTCAGGGTTGAAGTTTGTTGCAAACGGATATCCGTGATCCCCAGCATTGCAATCGAGAATGTCAATAGTATGTATTTCATCAAAATAGTGTTTTTGCGCATAAGCGCAAAATATATTTGTCGCCCCCGGATCAAAGCCGCTTCCGAGAAGCCCCATGATACCTGCTTCTTTAAATGCGCTATTTTTTGCCCATTGCTCTTTGTATTCAAATTTGGCAGTATCAGGATGTTCATAATTTGCAGTATCAAGGTAATGTACTCTAGTAGCAATACATGCATCCATAATGGTCAAATCCTGGTAAGGAAGCGCAACATTGATAACTATATCGGCTTTTGTTTCTTTGATAAGCTTTATTACATTTTTGGTTTTGTCTGCATCAACCTCTTCGGTTTTTATTTTAACGCCGACCCTCTTCTTGATATTTTTTGCTATCTCTTTGCCTTTACTCTTTGTTCTGCTTGCAAGCGTTATATTTCCAAAAGTCTCTTTGTTCATTGCGCATTTAAAAGCAACGACATTGCCGACTCCGCCGGCACCGATAATTAAAGTATTTTTTGACATGTATACCCCCGATTTAAAAAACTATGTAATTTTAACATAAAGAGGCTCTATTTGCCATGGTTGCAAAGGAAAAATTGTGTATAGTTATAAAAATTTTTTTAAGGCTCTTTATGGAAGAAACATTAAGTTCTTTGGCTGCATGGGGATATTTGGCAATAGCTTTTTTCTCTTTCGGCGGATCGCTTTTGATCGTTGCAGCTGCAGGTGTTTTTTCATCCTTGGGAAAGATCGATCTAGGCATCGCTCTAGGCGTTGCTGCGCTGTTTAACTTTTTGGGTGACAATTTTTTCTTTTATCTGGCAAGATATCAAAAGCAGTCCATAATGCCGTATTTTAAAAATCACAAAAGAAAGCTTGCTTTGTCCCATGTGATGTTTAAAAAATACGGAAGTTTTGTCATATTTGTTAAAAAATATATCTATGGATTAAAAACTCTTATTCCGCTCAGTATGGGATTGTCAAGATATCCATTTTGGAAGTTTGCCGTATATAATTTTTTTGCCTCAATAGTTTTTACGGTATCGATAGGACTAAGCGGATATTATGCCAGCGGATTTATAGTTTCACTGTTTGATAAAATATCGGATAATCCATGGATAGCTCCGCTTATACTTTTTAGTATACTTGGGGCTATATGGTATTTTTTAGAGAGAGCGACAAAAAAATAAAATCAATCTTTTTCTACAAATTTTTTAATTCGTCTGATACCGTCTTGTATGGTTGTCATATCTGTTGCAAAGGAAAATCTAAAATACCCTTCGCTTCCAAATCCAACACCAGGCACTACGGCAACGCCTGTTTCTTTTAGCAGTTCTTTGCAGAATTCCATAGAGTTATTAGAAATATCTTTGATATTTACAAAAAGATAAAAAGCCCCATGAGGTTTTAGTACGCTTATACCGTCTATTTCATTTAGCAACTCTACGGCTTTTTTTGCCCTTGATTCAAATGCTTGTCTCATTTGTTCTATCTCTTCATCAACTTCTCCGTTTAACGCAATTATGGCCGCTTTTTGAGTGATAGAATTGATATTTGAAGTGCTTTGGCTTTGAAGTTTGTCCATAGCTGCTACTAGCTCATTATTTGGTGATGCTAGATATCCAAATCTCCATCCGGTCATGGCAACCGATTTGCTTAAACCGTTTATGGTTATGGTTCTTTGAAACATATCCTCGCTTATGCTTGCAATAGATACAAACTTGGTTCCAAAAACAAGCTTCTCATACATTTCATCGCTTGCAACTAGGATATCGGTACCTTTCAAGACTTTCGCTATCTCTGTTAGTTCATCTTTGCTGTAAACCGAGCCTGTAGGATTTGATGGGGACGTAAGAACAACCATTTTTGTATTTGGAGTTATAGCATCTTTAAGCTGCTCGGGAGTAATTTTAAATCCGCTTTTTTCATCCGTGTCTATGATAACAGGCACGCCGCCGCTATAAACAATAAGTTCCGGATATGTTACCCAGTATGGAGCAGGGATGATAACTTCATCGCCATCATCTATAACCGCTTGAAAAAGATTAAAAAGAGATTGCTTAGCGCCATTGCTTACAATGATCTGGTTTGGTTTATAATCTAAACCATTATCCCTTTTTAGCTTGCCGCTAATGGCTTTTAATAGTTCCGGAATACCTGCTGTTGCGGTATATTTGGTGAAACCGTCATTTATGGCTCTTATAGCCTCTTCTTTGATCTTTTTAGGAGTATCGAAATCAGGTTCTCCTGCAGAAAAGCTCACAATATCTTTTCCGACCGCTTTTAACTCTTTTGCCAAAGTCGCAACGGCAATAGTAAGCGATGGTGAAAGTGCTTGTACTCTTTTTGAAAGCATATATAAACCCTTGTTAAATTATTGATAATATTATACTAATTATTTATTAGTAATTTACTTACACAGGCTTTGCCTGATTAGTTTTTCATTGATTTCAGGAAGGCTTGATACAATTCTTCAAGTTCGTGATCTTTTGAGTCTATGCTCGATGTATCTTTTGAAATAACGGCATTTTCCAAAACAGCAAGTCTTTTTAAAATATATCCAAAAACCTCTTTGTCGATGTCGGGAATTTTGTTGTGGCTAAGAGGACTTTTGTCAAACCCTTTTTCTATCACACGAGCCGGAATCCCTATGGCGGTTGAGTTCTCCGGTACATTTCTCACAACCACTGAATTTGCGCCTATCCTTGCATTTTCTCCTATGATTATATTTCCGAGTACTTTTGCCCCAGCTCCTATAACTGTCCCGCTTTTTATGGTAGGATGTCTTTTTGTGTTTCTATCCAAACTCACACCGCCAAGCGTCACTTGCTGGTATATTAAAACATCATCCTCGATTATTGCGGTTTCACCGATCACAACGCCTATTCCGTGGTCAATAAAAACTCTTCTGCCTATAGTTGCTGCAGGATGAATGTCTATTGAGGTCAAAAACAGCCCAAGCCCTGATAGCATTCTTGGAAGATATGGGATATTGGATCTATGCAATGAATTTGCAATACGATAAAAGAAAAGAGCCCAGATGCCTGGATAGTTAAAAAAAAGTTCCAAATTGCTTTTAAAGGCAGGGTCGTTTTTTTTAACCGTTCGTAAATCTTCTAAAATTACCGCAAAAAGTCCCATTTATAACCTCATTAATTTATTTTTGAAGTGCTTGAATAGTCTTAAGATAACTATTTTCACTTAAATATAGATAAAGAGTACCGAGCAATTCTCTTTTTTCGTCATTGGTTAAATTGGAGGATTCTTCAATTTTATTTTTCAATGATTTGTCGATAATGCTTGTGTCATAGTCCAGGTCATCTAGTGTATCCATCAAGTTTTGCGCCTCGATAAGTCCGTCAGCTTCATATTGCCCATTTTTGTCAAATCTGATAACGGCTTCTGTCGGATGCGTAAAAAGATTATGTTTCATTCCAAGTACTTCTTGATAAGCTCCGGTCAAGAAGAATGCCAAGAAGTATTCCTCCTCTTCTACATCTATATCATGCAGATAAAACGGTGTTTTTGGCTTAAATCCAAGCTCGCCGTCACTATCGCATGTTATATCCCAGATACTAGCCGGATTTGTCGGTTTTATATCAAGTTTGTTTAAAGGAACAATAGGAAAATTTTGCCCCAAGCCCCAGAAATCAGGCAAAGACTGGAATACTGAAAAATTAACCAAATATTTCTCTTGAATTTTTTCTTGCAGTTGTTTTAACTCATTCGCATCTTCATCTTTTAGAAGCTGGATGGTTTTTTTGATGATAAGATTTACCAAGATCTCGGTATTTGATCTGTCTTCAAGATCTATATACCCCAAATCAAACAAAGTCAAAAGACTCTCCATGTGGTCAAGGGCATCATGCAGATATTCTCTAGCGTTTGTTTTTTTAAGGAAATCATACAGATCATAAAGCTCTTGTACAAGCGGAGGATTTTTTTCTTTTAGTCTCAAGCTTTTTTCATTATATTCTTGTGAAAAAAGTTCAAGTACAGGCGCTATCAAAACAGAGTGATTTGCGGCTATAAAACGACCTGATTCGGTAAAGATATCAGGTTCCGGAACATTTTTGCTTTTTGAAATTTCCTGCATAAGATATATGACGTCATTAGAAAACTCTTTGATGGAGTAGTTTCTCTCTTGGGCATATGGATGTTGTGAATATTCTACCGCAAGACCGCCCCCTATATTGATAGCTTTTAATGACTCAACGCCTCTTTTTTTAAGTTCGGCATATATATTTCCGGCCTCTCTTAGAGCTTTTTTAAGTGGAGCAATATCTCCCATTTGTGAGCCGATGTGAAAATGTATCATCCAAAGACTATCTAAGAGCGAATACTCTTTTAACATTTCGTAGGCTTCGATAAGCTCGGTTGATGTTAGTCCAAACTTTGAACTATATCCGCCGCTTTTTGCCCAGATGCCTATACCTGAGCTATGTAGTCTTATCCTGACGCCGATTTTTGGCACAACTCTTTTTTTGACATTGTTGTTTAGCTCTTTGTCAACTTGTATGATAGTTTCAAGTTCAGTGATACCTTCTATGGTTATGGTTATGTTATGCCCCATTTTTGCGGCTATAAAGCATAAAGCGATCATCTCTTTATCTTTGAAGCCGTTCACGGTTATGGGAGAGCCTATCGGAGTAAGCGACATTGCAATGATGAGCTCAGCTTTACTTCCTGCTTCTAATCCGTAGTTATAACCTTTTGCAACATCCATTAGCTCATCTACGAAGTTTGGAAATTGATTTACCTTGAGAGGAAAAACGGCATGAAAGTCGCCACTGTAGCCAAATTCTTTTTTAGCGCTCTTGAAAGCATGAAAAAGCGTATCCAGCTGTTTTTTTATCAAATGAGGAAATCTAAGAAGGATAGGACCTTTGTATCCCTTCTCTCTTATATGATTTGTAATTTCTAAAAGTGATGGTTGTTTTCCGTGGTTGACATTGATTGTCTCTTTTTTGATAATAAAATTATTATCACCCCAGATCTCTATACCAAAATGCTTCATTCATGGTCCTAAGTATAATTTTAATAATTATATCAAAAAGAACTGTATATATTAAATAATTTTTTCTATCACTACTATTATAAGTCCGGAGAGAAGTCCACTTGCAATGCCTGCCAATACATCATCACCCATAACACCAAGCCCGCCTTTGACCTCTCTATCTATCCAGCCTATGGTAGAGGGTTTGTATATATCAAAGATCCTAAAAAACAGAAAACTTGATGCATATCCAAAAGCAATGACAGTAACGCTATCTACTGTTGTCAGAACGCTTTGGACGATCAGCATGGCAATCCACATTCCGCTTACTTCATCTATTACTATCTCACTGTTGTCGTGAGAATTTGTAGCAGTTTCGTATTTGTTTATCTCAAAAACAGCGATAACCGTTATAGCAAGCGTAAGCATAAAAAGCGTATTTGCTCCAAGAGTGTAAAGTATGCCTATACCGACAATGAATGCAGCAAGCGATCCGGCAGTACCGGGCGCTTTTGGGGACAATCCTGAGCCGAAAAATGTTAAAAAAAGTTTTTGAAACGACATATAATTCCCTTGTTTATGTTAGTGAACTTGTTTGATATAGATTTATAAGTTCTGTATAAAATGACTCATTTGTCTGCTCTTCAAGCAAACCCGAGTTTGGAAACAGGTCATAGTATAGATTTTGTATATTGTGAAATCTATTTGGAAATAATTTTGACAGAATATATGCTGAAACCTCTTTTCTTACTAAAATAGTCGGTGGAACAACCCCATGTTCAAGTAGCTTCAATATCGCACTGGAGTTATATTTGATATGATGATGCGCGCCATGCGGACATGTTTCATTGCAGACGAGCGTTTTGCAGATATTGCAATAAACATACTCTTCGACCATATTGATATCAATACCAAGATTTTTGCACTGGCTAAAAATCGTATTTACTTCGTTGTCAAGATAATACAGACCCAATCCACCGTGATTTTTCCCGACCATAAGCACACTGCACCCATAGTTTTTAGCCACTATCGCATCAAGTATAAGCTCATTGTATCCTGCAAAAATATAAGTATTTTCAAAAGGAACTATTATAACTTTATTTTTAGGCAAAAAATTGTCAATGAGCTTTATAAGCGATTTATGCCTGATATCATAGCTTAGCCCGTCATTTGTAAACGGTTTTCTAAGAAAAAGTATCGCTATGTCAGAGCTGTTCAGTGTTTGTCTGATCATTCTTTCATGAACTCTGTTAAATGGATTAGCTGCGAGCATGATTCCGGTTACTTTTTTTGAACCGGTTTTTTTTATGACATCTTTAACTTTTTCTATATTATCTGCAATAGGAGGATAGTTGACGTTATATTTTCCACTCACTGCTATTTTACCAAGTCTATTTATGGTATTTTTTACACCAGGGTGAAGCGTATCGTTTGTTCCAAAAATATTAAATATCCTCTGCTGTGTGTCTATCTCGAAGGTTTCTTCAACTATAAGTTCACCAACCTTTTTTTTGTTGCTGATAAGAGCTATAGTCTCTCCCGTCTTTAGGGATAGCAGAGTTTCATGATTTCTTTTTCCACTGGGCGCAAGTATAAATGAAAATGGGAACGGCATGCCTTTGAATACCTTGTTTTTATCAACTTCTTGAGATGTTTTTTTGTTCATTAGACCAATTACCGGATGTATCAATCCGGCTTGAACGAGCGCAAGCGAAGACAATGCTTCTATGTCAATGTGAATTGATTTATTTCTTTTTGTAAAGGTCATACTTCTTCCTTTTTTCCCACAAACTTTTTCTTGACATGCCTAATTTTTTAGAGAGCTCAGTATCTGGATATTTGCCTTGAAATTCTAAAATTATGTGCTGGATATATTCATCTATTGTCAATATGTCGCTTTGATAGTTCATTCTGTTCTTTGCCAATATCTCGATCTTTGCATAATCCGTTTCAAGCTCACTGCTGCTTCTCAAGATAAAATTGTATTTTGACAGTTCATTTAATATATTCTCTTTTTCCGCTTTTTTTAAACTGTCAAAATCGTCAATATAGAATATTTCATTTTCATTTTGCTTTAGTTTATGCTTCCAGCTTCCCTCTTGAAGAGTTAAAAAAACCAAATTTAAATTATTTACATTTGCATAATCAAAAGCGAGCTTCTCGGATATTGCTTGATTGTTTGTTATGATCACAGATTGATTTGAAGTTATAGTTTGGCTGCTTGCGTCATCAATGCTTTTAAATTTTGATTCCATGTAGTCATTTAAAAAAGCTACTTGTTGTTTTAATTTCTGATGTTCTTTATAATGTTCGATTTTTCTAAACAATTCCTCAATTCTAAACGGTTTTAATATATAGTCAATAGCGCCAAGCTTGATAGGTTCTCCCACGGTGTCATTGTTTATATAATTAACCATCAAGATAATTATTTTATCTTTGTGTTTTTGTATAAAAGAGTACAGAGTTTGATTTGGGGCATTTGTTGAGAGCAGGTAAACATCGCCCTCTGTTTCCATTGCCTCTTTCGGCGAGCGGTGTATCTCAAACTCAAAACCGTTCAAACTTATTTTTGAAGCTATGCTTTGAGCTAGATAGAGTTCATTTTCTACAATTATTATTTTCATTATTCCATCCAGTTAAAGTAACAAAGTGTAGCAACGGCATGGACACTTATGCCCTCGCATCTGCCGATAAAACCTAATTTTTCGGATGTTGTGGCCTTGATGTTGATGCTTCTTTGATTTATTCCAAGTATTTGTGAAAGAGTACGCCTCATTTTTTCCTTATGCGGAGATATTTTTGGAATCTCTGCCAATATCGTTATGTCTATATTGTTTATAATAAATCCATAGGAGTTTATTTTGTCAACACAGATCTTTAGAAGCTCTTTAGAGTCTATGCCTTTGTATCTTTCATCCGTATCAGGGAAAAATTCTCCGATATCTCCCAGCCCTGCAGCCCCAAGAAGCGCATCTATAATGGCGTGTATTGCGACATCGCCGTCACTGTGAGCTTTAAATCCAAAGTTTTTTTCTATGATTTCTCCACAAAGATACATAGGTTTGTTTTCTTCAAAAGGATGTGTATCTATCCCAAAGCCGACAAAGGTTTTTGAGGATGGGGGATTGAGGCATGTAAGTTTTTTGATATCATCTGCAAAGGTAAGTTTATGCGCATTTTGTGAACCTTCTACAAAAAGTATCTTGTTTCCGTTTATGTGCATAGCGCTGCTGTCATCAGTGAATATTTTGTCTGTTTGAATGGCTTTCAAAAGAAGCTGAGCTTCGCTTAACTGCGGGGTTTGGATAAGTTTGGAATTTTCTCTATCGGCAGGTGAGTTATCTATGTATAAAGTATCAGAAATGCTAAGCGCAGGAACTATGCAATGGGCTTTTTCTTTGTTCTCTATGATCCTTTGTACCATATCGTGGTCTATACAGCATCTAGCTATATCGCTCACTAGAACATATTTAGTTGAAACATTTTGAAGCGCGTTTTTTAAAGACTCTTGTCTGCTTGCTCCACCTTCGACAAAGACAAATGTATCAAATTTTTTCATATAGTTTATATCTTCAAGAGATGAGACTATGATAATTTCTTTAAAATCGTATTTTTTAAACTGTTTTGTTACAAAATACCACAATGGATCATTGCCAATGTAGAGCCATTGTTTTTTTGTTTTTAAGCCAAACCTTGTAGAGTTGCCGGCACCCAGTAGAACTAAGGTAGTATCATTCAAACAGCAATCCTTGATAAACTAATAATGTAACAAAATTATACATTTGTCAAACTTTATATAGACTTGACAAATTTTATTAAAAATAAAAAAAATAAGATAAAAAAACTCTTTTTTTAAAAATATTTTGTAAAATATATATTATTTTATAATAATTTAAGATTCTGTAGGTATAACTACAAAATATTAAGGACGGATATATGAGAGAAAAATGGATAGAAAATAGAAAGAACGACGAAGTTAGAACTCAAATGTATTATGCCAAAAAAGGCATTATCACTGAAGAGATGCAGTATGTCGCAAAAATAGAAAATATTGACCCTGAGCTTTTGAGAAGCGAGATCGCAAGAGGAAGATGCATAATTCCCGCAAATATAAATCATAAGCATCAAAATCCTATGGCTATCGGTATGGCGGCAAGCTGTAAGATAAATGCAAATATAGGATCATCGGCGCTTGCAAGTGATATAAGCGGTGAGATAGAAAAAGTTGACGTATGTCTAAAATACGGCGCTGATACGATCATGGATCTAAGCACAGGCGGTGATTTGGATAGCATAAGAGAAGCGGTCATTGCCCACTCATCCGTGCCTATCGGAACGGTTCCTATGTATCAGATATTGCATGACTGTAACAATAATATAGAAGAACTAACAATAGAAAAAATGCTTGAAACCATAGAAAAGCAAGCAATTCAAGGCGTTAGCTATTTTACTATCCACGCAGGGTTTTTACTTAGGTTTATGCCTCATGTAGCTAAAAGAAAAATGGGCATAGTAAGCAGAGGCGGTTCGTTGATGGCAGCTTGGATGATGCATTATCATAGAGAAAATCCGTTTTACGAAGCGTATGATGCAATTTTGGATATTTGCCGAAAATACGATGTTTCTCTTTCTCTCGGGGATAGTTTAAGACCTGGATGCTTGTATGATGCGAGTGATGAAGCTCAGCTTAGCGAGTTGAAGATCTTGGGCGAATTGACTTTAAGAGCTTGGGAAAAAGATGTTCAAGTCATGATAGAAGGTCCGGGACATGTTCCGCTCAATCAAATAGAGAGAAATATGAAGCTTGAGCGTGAGTATTGCCACGAAGCGCCGTTTTATATACTTGGACCTTTGGTTACCGACATTGCAGCAGGATATGACCACATAAGCTCGGCAATCGGCGCAGCTGTAGGCGGATGGCACGGGGCATCAATGCTTTGTTATGTTACTCCAAAAGAACACTTAGGGCTTCCGAATGCAAATGATGTAAGAGAAGGGATAATCGCTTACAAGATTGCAGCGCATGCAGCCGATATCGCAAGAGGCAGAAAAGGAGCAAGGGATGTTGATGATCTTATGAGCGATGCAAGGTATAAGTTTGATTGGAATAAACAATTTGAACTAGCTCTTGATCCAGATCGCGCAAAAGAGTTCCATGATGAGACACTTCCTCAAGATGTATTTAAAGATGCAGAGTTCTGTTCTATGTGCGGACCAAAATTTTGTTCTTACAAAATTACGCAAAGCATCGTAGAAGCGCATGGTGAAGAGATGAAAAACCAAATTTAATAAAATAAAAAGGAAACAAATGACAAAAGATAATGTTTTAGAAGCTCTAAAAAATGTTACATATCCGGGATTTACAAAAGATATAGTAACTTTCGGTTTTGTAAAAGATATAGATATAGTCGGGGACAGGGTAGCTGTGGTTGTTGATATAACATCAAGCGCTGATGAGGTCAAAGAACAGATAAGCAATGATATAAAAGTTGAACTTGCCAAGATAGGCGCATCGGAGATCATTGCGACTATAAATCAGCCTAAAGCTCCAAAGCAGATGAGTAATTCTATGAGCGGTAAAAATCTAGTCCCTCAGGTTAAAAACTTTGTAATGGTAAGTTCAGGCAAGGGAGGGGTAGGCAAATCTACAACATCAGTCAATCTTGCGATCGCTATGGCAATGCAAGGCAAAAAAGTAGGACTTCTTGATGCTGATATATATGGGCCGAATGTTCCTAGAATGATGGGCTTACTAGATCAAAAGCCTGAAATCATGGGTAACAAAGTTGCTCCTCTTAAAGCTTACGGCGTTGAAGTTATGAGTATGGGCTCACTCATGGAGCCTGGTCAGTCGCTCATTTGGAGAGGGTCTATGATCATGAAAGCAATAGAACAATTCCTTAGAGATATATTATGGAGCGAGCTTGATGTGCTAGTAATTGATATGCCGCCAGGCACAGGCGATGCGCAGCTAAGCCTTGCTCAAAGCGTTCCTGTAACTGCGGGGATCACGGTAACTACACCGCAAGAGGTAAGTTTGGATGATAGCAGAAGAAGTCTTGATATGTTCCAAAAACTTCATATACCGATAGCGGGTGTTGTGGAAAATATGAGCGGATTTATCTGTCCAAGTTGTGAAACCGAATCAGATATATTTGGTATGGGTACAAGCGAAGCAGTAGCAAAAGAGTTTGGTACTGAACTGACAGTTAGGATCCCAATAGAGCCTGCTATCAGAATAGGCGGCGATACGGGTATGCCTATAGTTTATCATAAGCCAAGCAGCGAAACTGCAAAAAGATACCAAGAAGCTGCAAATAAACTTATATTGTTTATAGACAAAGTAAACGAAGAGGGCGGAGCGGATAATTCAGCTATCCAGCCGACAACTCCTCCGGGAGTGAGTGCATGCAGTACTGGGGCTTCACAGCAAAGCAACAGCGACGGCGGATGCGGCTGCCACTAATTGACAATGCGGTCATCTCAATTTTAGAATCCTGCACTTGCAGGAGTTCTTATTTATATTCTTTTAAAGATTAACAATGATTATAGTTGTGATACAATTGTTCAATTTAATTTTCTCAAAACAATAGGAATCCAATGAAAAAAATATTTTTAGTATTAATTATTTTAGGAATGACTGGTTGTAAAATCTTTGACCCAAAAATTTATACTGAATCAGAAGTTGAATTGAAGCAGGATATTTTATATGAGAAAAAATCTAATGATGAAGTAAATGGTATTGTAAAAAAATATTATGAATCAGGCGCTTTAATGAGTAAAACTACTTATAAAGATGGCAAAAAGAATGGTAAGGAGAAAAATTATTTTAGATCAAGCATTTTGGAAATTGAAACCACCTATATAGATGGCAAAAAGAATGGCATAGAGAGATCTTATAATGAAGATGATACTTTGAAGAGTGAAACTACTTATGAAAATGGTAAACCCTTACCTCTAATAAGCACTATTACTGGTAAACCCTTACCTCCTCTTAATTCTATAATAAAGAAGTAATATGAAAATTGATATAGAAACCTTAAAAGACAGTTTTGATTTAGGTTATGAAAGCTTTAAAACAAGTAGGGAGCGTGGAGAGTGTAAAATAAACTGTGTAAATCCACCTTCTATCCCTCGTTCCCACTCTCCTGAGTGGGAATGCATACTAAAGCCCAATAAAACAATTTAAGCTTTATATCTCTATGAGATGATTTGGCAGTTCGTTTTTATCATTTTCTTGTATAGGAAATTTTTCGATTAAATTTTCACCAATCTCCTCTATAGCCTCACTAAAACCTTTGTCAAACTCTGCATTTTTAACTTTTATAGTAAACTTATCAATAGTATTTTGCCATACAGTGTTGTCTATCTTACCGCTTACCGCGCTATCAGTTAGTATCTGCACATATCTCTCATACACGCTTACATATATCATAACTGCTTGGTGATTGGTTGTTTTTTGCAAACCAAGTATAGTGAATGTTTCGTATGCTTTTAATTTTGCTTGTTTGTGCAATATACTTTTCGGTAAAAGCATTATCAAAATGCTATCAATGTTTAGCAGTAAAAATAAAATAACAAAAACAACAGCTTGTATCCGATAGACAAACAGAGCATCAATGAACGGACGCTGTATTATGAGAAAAAATGGTACGATCAATGAGATCAGGCTGGCACCTAGAAGGGCAAAATATCTATAATTACCGCTTTTTTTAGTAATTACTGCTACAAGTTCGCAAGAGCTTTTTTCCTCAACTTTAGCGATCGCATTTTCTATATTTTGTTTTATTGTTTTATCTAATGTTTTCATTACCAACTCCCACTTGCTCCGCCGCCGCCAAAGCTTCCGCCTCCGCCGCTAAATCCACCGCCGCTAAAACCGCCAAAATCACTACTGCTTGAATCACTGCCGCTTGAATAATAATTGCTTCCATTTCCACTTGAACTTGAGCCGAGCAGTGTAAGTAAAAATACTGCTATGGTTAGAAATACGCTAAGACCTAGTATGAAAAACATCATCCAGCTTACTACTCCAGCAATGCCGCCAGACACAACGGCTGGGACTATTCTCTTCTTGCTGCCTTGCGCATTTGATATGGCGCCAATGAACATAAGCGCGATAAAAAGTAATGGAAACAGTAAAAGACCCATCGGCAGATCTTTATTGTCCGATGATGCAGGTTTGTATTCGCCCTTTATGGCTTCAAGTATGCTCTTTATACCGCTGTTTACACCATCATAGTAGTTTCCTGTTTTAAAAAACGGCAAGATCTCGTATTGTATGATAGAGTTTGCCGTTGCATCTGGCAACACTCCCTCTAGCCCATATCCAACCTCTATGCGTACTTTTCTCTCATTTGGAGCGACTATGAGTAAAACGCCGTTATTTTTATCTTTTTGACCTATCCCCCAATGTCTTCCGAGTTGATAGCCATAGTCGGCTATATCATAGCCCTCAAGTGAGTTTAGCGTGACAACGACAACCTGATTTGATGTATTTGTTTCATGTGCGGCTAATCTTTTCTCCAGATCAATTCTTTGGTATGCGTTGAAAAGTCCAGCATTATCAACAACTCTTGAATTATTTTGTTCCGGAAATTTTGGAGCAGAAAATAATATTGTAATAGCAAAAAGCACCAATAGCACGATGCTTTTAAGTAGTTTCATCAAGCGACCTTAAAATGATACTTTTGGAGTAGCACTCTCTGCAGCTGTTGCCGTAAAGTTTTGTTTAGTCTTTGCCTCAGGATAAAGCAGAGCAGCTACCCATTTGCCTGGAACTGTTCTAAGCTCAAGATTGTATTCTTTTACAGCTTCTATATAATCTTTTCTTGCAACTGCTATGCGATTTTCCGTACCTTCAAGTTGCGCTTGAAGGTTTAAAAAGTTTTCATTTGCTTTTAGCTCTGGATAATTTTCAGTAACCATCATAAGCCTTGAAAGAGCAGAACTCAAGCCGTCTTGTGCATTTTGGTATGCTTTAAAAGCTTCCGGATTGTTTAGAACTTCTGGTGTCAAAGTCATTTGACCGACTTTTGCCCTAGCTTCTGTAACTTGAGTTAGCACATCTTTTTCATGTGATGCATAGCCTTTTACGGTTGCAACTAGATTTGGTATCAGGTCGCTTCTTCTTTTGTATTGATTGTCAAGTTGCGAAGCATACATATTGACATTTTCATCAAGCTTCGGCACATTGTTTATTCTCGGCAATATAACCAAGGCAATAATCAAAAGTAATATACCGCCTATAATTCCTGCTATTTTCATAGTGATCCTTTGAAAAATTTATATATGCCATTATACATTATTTTCTGCTGAGTTATAAATAATTTAATTATCTGCTATAATTTTAAATAAATAAGCAAGGAAATATTATGACTTCAAAAGACAAACTTTATAATTTATTGGAAAAGGATATTATACCTGATCTTGAAATGGCAATAGATGAGTTGTTTGAAGAGATCAGTGAAAATAGTGGCGACATCAAAGAGCATAAAGAAGATCTCGAAGAACTTAGGGATATGAGAACGGAGTGTTTTGCGATCCTAGAAGAGATCAAAAGAGATGAGCTCAGCGATGATGAGATAGAAGAGTTGCTAGCGGAATTTACCGATATGAGGAATTTTGAGGAATAATACAATTATTTGATTAACTCTCAAATTTTAGGCAAAGCCTAAAATTAGGTCTTCAGCAGACCGTTCTCGCGACTAGTTGCTCTTTTTAATTATATTTATCCACAAATCTTAACAGTTTACTTATTCTACAGTAACACTTTTTGCCAAGTTTCTAGGCATATCCACATCATTCCCAAGTCTAACAGAAATTTCAAGAGCTAAAAGTTGTGTTATAACCATCATTTCAAAAAACTCAAGCATCGGATGTGAATCATAATGCGTTTGGACAAAATCATCTGCTAAATTAAACGGCAGTGGAGAGATGGCAAGTATAGTGGCATCTCTAGCGCTTAACTCCTCTACATTGCTTTTTATTTTTTCATAATGAATAGTACGCGGCATTAGAGCCACTGTAAAAAGATGACTGTCGGCTAAAGCAATAGGTCCATGTTTCATTTCTCCTGCAGGGTAGCCCTCTGCGTGGAGATAACTTATCTCTTTGAGTTTCAACGCTCCTTCAAGAGCAAGAGGGAAAAAGATATCTCTGCCGATAAAGAAAAAGCCGTGACCGTGAAGATATCTTTTTGAAAGTCTATGAATTTTTGTATGAAGATCATCATTTACAAGTAGCGCTTTTGGCGTATGTATCATTGCATCTATCTCGCCTTTAACTACATCTTGTGAAATTGTTCCTTTTAAGCTTGCCATATAAACGCTCAACATCCAAAGCACCATTGTTTGAGTTGCAAAAGCTTTTGTACTCGCTACCCCTTTTTCTATGCCTGCTCTTGTGAGAATTGCTTTGTCGCTTTCTCGCACAATTGATGAGTTATCAACATTGCAAATACTAAGACTTTTTAGTCCGGCTCTCTTTGCCATTTTAAGAGCCTCTAAAGTATCCGCTGTTTCTCCGCTTTGGCTTATAGTTATAAAAAGCGTATTTTTATCCAGCAAAGGCTCTTTGTATCTAAATTCAGACGCTATCTCTACCACGCAAGGAATGCGCGCTAGTCTCTCAAACAGATAGCTTGATGCCAAAGCAGAATGATAGCTTGTCCCGCACGCGCATATCTTTATAGCGCTTATATCTTTTAAAAATTCACTATCAAGCTCTTCAAAGTATATCGAGTCATCATTTACTCTGCCCATCATAGTTTCGCTCATTACGCGGCTTTGTTCATATATCTCTTTTTCCATAAAAAATCTAAATCCGTCTTTTTGGGCAGAGGCTTTATCTTTTGATAGAGGCTGTTTTGTAAATGCTTTTTCGCCATTTTCATTATATAGTCTAATGACGCCGTCTTTTGCATAGCCGTATTCACCGTCTTCAAGATAGTAAACTTCTTTTGCTTTACCGATTATCGGAGTGTCCGATGAAGCAAAATATATATCCTGAGCGTCAAAACCAACAAGCATAGGTGAGCCGTTTTTTGCAAAAAATATCGTATCAGGTTCAACTTCGCTTATAAGCAGTGTTGCGTAAGCACCTTCTAATTCGTCAACCGTTTTTTTAAATGCTTCAAAAGCCTGCATATTTTGTTTTTGATAGTACTCAAATAGATGCACTATAGTTTCCGTGTCCGTTTGGCTTACAAATGTAACTCCGGATTTTTGTAATTTATGTTTTAGCTCTTGGTAATTTTCTATAATCCCATTATGCACAACAAAACTTTTTTCGCCAAGATGCGGATGGGCATTTAATTCTGTCGGTTTTCCATGTGTTGCCCATCTTGTATGGCCTATTGCCACTCCAAATCCGCTAGAGTGATAATCTTTGGTTTTATTTGCTAGATTTTCCAGTTTCCCGACAGCTTTGAAGTTGTTTAGTTTTTTCTTTTCAATAATCGCAATACCGGCGCTATCGTAGCCTCTATATTCAAGTTCTTTCAGACCGTCTAGAAGTATCTCTTTCTTTTCTTTGGGACCTATATAGCCTACAATTCCACACATAATTTTACCCTTGAGTCAATTTTTTGCTAATTAATTTGATATTATTGCAAAAGTTTCCATCTTTTTCGATTAGAAACATATTTCTAGCACGATTTTTTACAGTTAAAATTTTAGCGCTTGCTATATCAATAGACATGTCGTCAAATATCTCAATTACATACGCAAGTAAGCCTTTTTGGTTTTTTGTATGCAGATACATTGATGCGTAATTTTGAGAGTGCTCACAATCAAACTCTATCTCTTTTGGCAATATAACAGGTTTTGCTATATTGATTTTCTTATTTAGGTCAAATGAATCTGCTATGATCTCTTTTATCAGCATGATGTCATCATCTGTTACCTTTTCATTATATTCGATTTTAAAATATCTTAAATCGTCAAAGATCTTAAATATATCCATATTTACAATGGGTCTATATCGCTATATATGCATAATTTCTCTGCCATAGCTTCCAAGTGCGACAAGTGATACAGGAATAGAGTTTTTTGGAGGCATAAACAGTCCAAAGGCTTCTCTGATGCTCACAAGATAAATGATTTGCATAATATTATCGATATATTTTGTATGGCTTACAAGAAAATCCTTGCCGCCGCTTTGTTTAAATACCTCATTTAGGCTTTCAAAGTACTCTTTTAGATTGTTTTTAATAGTTTTTGCAATTTGCAGATTTGAAGCATTGTTGTAAATGAGTTCTTCTATCTCTTCTTTTAATTTTTTCACCAAAATCTCTTGTTTATCATTGATTCTCTAATTTTTAGCAAAGCTAAAAATTATGTCTTCAGCGTGAGCGCTCTTGCGGCCAGTCGCTCTTTTTTGTATTCCATCAAGCTCTGAACAATTATTTTGCTATAATAGCAAAAAATTACATGGATTGTTGGATGGATTTGGTTAAAAAAATAGCAGACGGTACAAGACTTACCAAAGAAGAGGCAAATAAGCTTTATGATTTAGATTTGGATACTTTGGGCAGATTAGCCGACAATATAAGAAAAAATAGATTTGGAAACAAGAGCTATTTCAATATCAACCGTCACATAAACCCTACAAATATTTGTGCCGACATTTGCAAATTTTGTGCATATTCCGCAAGCAGAAAAAATCCAAACCCATATGCCATGAGTCATGATGAAATTGTTGATATTGCTAAAAAATCTTATGCAAAGGGAGCAAAGGAAGTCCATATAGTTTCAGCTCACAATCCTGATGCCGGACTTGATTGGTATATGGGTGCATTTAGAAAAGTAAAAAATGCTTTGCCTGATATTCACATCAAAGCTCTCACGGCAGCAGAGGTCGATTTTCTTTCAAGACAGTATGGGTACGATTATGACACGATAATAGATATGATGATAGCAAATAGGGTGGACAGCATGCCGGGAGGCGGAGCAGAGATATTTGACGAGGAGGTTCGTGAGTATTTATGTAAAGGCAAGGTAAGCTCCAAGCAGTGGCTCGAAATTCATAGAAAATGGCATGAAAGAGGAAGACAAAGCAATGCAACTATGCTGTTTGGTCATGTGGAGAGCAGAGAACATAGGATAGATCACATACTGCGCCTTCGAGACCTTCAAGACATTACAGGCGGATTTAATGCTTTTATACCTTTGGTGTACCAAAGAGACAACAACTTTTTGCGTGTTGAAAATTATCCAACAGCGGTTGAGATACTAAAAACTTATGCGATTAGCCGCATACTTCTTGACAATATTCCTCATATCAAAGCTTATTGGGTTACATCATCTATAGGTCTTGCTCTCATTGCGCAAGAGTACGGATGTGACGACTTGGACGGTACTATAGAAAAAGAGTCTATACAGTCTGCAGCAGGAGCAAAAAGCGCCAATGGTATGGCACTTGATGAGTTTGTAGGGCTTATCAAAAATGCAGGATTTGTACCTGTCGAGAGAGACAGCCTTTATAATGAATTGAAGGTGTGGTAGAAAATGAAAAAACACTACTACCCATATACAGAGTTTAGAGATGATCTAAAAACTCTTGTTTCCAATATAGATAAACCATTTGATACTATTGTCGGTATATCTCGTGGCGGGCTTAGCATGGCTCAGATGCTAGGAGAATATTATGATATCAGGAAAGTTTATGCCATAAACTCTATTGGTTACGATGATACCGTAAAGCGTGATGAGGTAAGGATATTTAACATTCCTGATTTAAGTGATTCCAAATCAGTATTGATAGTTGATGATATAGTTGACAGCGGCGATACGATAGTAAAAATTTTAGAGATATTAAAAGAGAAATTTCCGCAAATTAATTTCTATGTAGCCTCTATATTTTATAAGAAAAGTGCTAAAATAGCGCCAGATTGGTTTGTAAAAGAGGCGCCAAGCTGGATCGATTTTTTTTGGACAGTTGATTTAAAAGAGGATAGAATATGATTTTGATGATAGATAATTATGATAGCTTTACTTACAATATCGTTCAGTATTGCCGCGAACTCGGCGCAGACCTTAAAGTTATCAGAAATGACGAGATGAGCGTGGATGAGATAAAAGCATTAAATCCACAAAAGATCATTCTTTCTCCCGGTCCATCTACGCCTGATGATGCAGGGGTAACCTTGGATGTTATCAAAGAGTTTGGAGGAAAAGTGCCGATATTTGGCATCTGTCTAGGGCACCAAAGTATAGCGCAAGCATATGGAGCCGATGTAGTAAGGGCGCCAAATATGATGCATGGCAAAACATCACAAATCGTAGTTGATAAACCTACTCAAATATTCAAAGATCTTCCAGGCGAATTTCGCGCTACACGCTATCATTCACTTATAGTAAAAAATGAAAATTTGCCAAAAGATATAGTAGTTACCGCGCACAGTAAAGATGACGGTGAGATAATGGCGCTGAAGATAAAAGATAAAAATATATATGGAGTGCAGTTTCACCCAGAGTCCATAATGAGTGAATATGGTCACGAGATGATCGATAACTTTTTGAAATTATGATAAAAAGCATTTTAGCAAACAGAGTAGCAATATACTCATTTTATATATTTCTAGTTTGCTATTTTGCATATTTTATCCCCATAACACCAAATGAAGCGTATGAATTTTACAAGTCGGATGGTCTTGTTTCAAGATTGATGCATTTTGGATATGGTTTAAGTGAAAATACTTTTGGATTAAGATTTGTATTTATCTTAAACGCAGTGGTTTCGTTATCTTTATTTGATATTTTTTCCAATGATATTTTAAAAAACAAAAACGATGCCCTGTATGCAAGCGCGATATTTTCTATTTTACCAGCTATAATATTTGGCGCTGCCATTGCAAATATTGCCCTTTTGGCGTTCAATTTAGTTCTTTTGTATCTGATATTTTATTATAGAAAATTTTATGCCGGTGAAGTGTTGGCTTTATCGTTATTGTTTCTTGTTCATGATGCTTCCATAGTTTTCTTTTTATCTATTCTTTTTTTTGCTATCTTCAAAAAAGAATACAGAATGGCTGTTTATGGTATTGCTGCACTGCTTGGATTTTGGTATTTTCACAGAGGCATAGAGATAGGCGGCCATCCATGGGGGCATTTTGTTGAAACTTTTAGTATATATGCAGCCGTATTTACGCCTTTTATATTTTTATATTTTTTATATGTAATGTACAGAATATGGGTAAAAGAGGAAAAAGATATAGTTTGGAGCATATCATCTTTTGCTATTTTTGTATCAATTTTATTATCTATCAGACAAAGAATAGTAGTGACCGATTTTACTCCATATATACTTGTGGGCTTTGTATTGATGTTTAAAGTCTATTTTCAAAGCTTACGGATAAGATTGCCGAAATTTCAAAAAATATATAAAAATGGCTTCAGTCTCTCTATGGCAGTATTGATTTTTATGTTGATTTTTATGTTTTTCCAACCTATAATATTTTTATATAATGGACAGTATCTATTTACAAAAATATACGCTCCATATAAAATACAGCAAAACCTAAAAGCAAAAAATACACATTGTTCCAATTCAAAAAATCCAAAAGAAGAGTTGCAATTAAGGTTTTATAATATAAGTCATTGTGAAAAATAATATTAGCTTTTGTTTCTAAAATACACAATCCTACATAGATTCATACTATATATCCTAAATGCAAAATAACTCAAATGTATCTAATGGTAATATATAATAACCAAAAAATAAGGAGAACTTAATGGCTCAAAAGGCGATTAGAGAGTATGATGCAAAATCTATTCTAGCAAAACATTGGGATAAATATTTTCCAGATTTTACATATGCTTATGAAACTGTATTAGTTGAAAATGGTGCCCAGCTAAAAGAAGAGGCAAAAACAAAAATATGGTTGGCAAGCAAAGCTTTGGTTGCAAAACCAGATATGTTGTTTGGCAAAAGAGGAAAAAATGGTTTGGTATTATTTAAAGATGCAAAGCCGGGTGATGTAACTCTAGAAAAAGCAGCATCCTGGATAGATGAAAAAGCAAGTGAAAAACAAAATGTCTATTTTTCATTTGAAGGCGACACTCCTCAAGGAGAAGCTAAGAGCGATTTTTTAACACAATTTATTGTTGAGCCGTTTACTCCGCATGCGCAAGAAGAAGAGTACTACATAAGCGCAACTTGTGTCGGTGATGATGATGTGCTTTATATGTCTGCCGAGGGCGGTATGGAAGTGGAAGAAAACTGGGACAAAGTTATAGAAGTTGCATTTCCAATCACAGCTACTGAAGAAGAAATTGCTACAAAAATAACTGCAAATATTCCAAAAGATGTAGCAGAAAAAGATAAAGCAGCATTTGCCCAGTTCGCAATTGGATTTTTTAAAGCTTATAGAGAGCTAAATTTTGCTTACCTTGAAATCAACCCGTTTGTAATGCAAGGAAACAAAATAGAGCTTCTTGATATGGTTGCTAAACTTGATGATACAGCAGGATTTATGATGGCTAATCAGTGGGGCGATATAGAATATCCTACTTCATTTGGCATGGAAGAAAAATCTCCTGAAGTTTTAGATATTGAAGCAGCTGATGCAAAAAGCGGTGCATCACTAAAACTTACAATTTTAAAACCAGAAGCTAGAATTTGGACAATGGTTGCAGGCGGTGGAGCATCAGTTGTTTATGCTGATACTATTGCAGACCTTGCAGGTATTGATGACCTTGCAAATTACGGTGAGTATTCAGGCGGACCAACAACAGGTGAAACACAATTTTATGCTGAAACAATTTTAGATCTTATGACAAGAAGCAAAGATTCAGAAGGTAGAGATAAAGTATTAATTATCGGTGGAGCAATTGCAAACTTTACAGATGTTGCTAAAACATTTACAGGTATTATTTATGCTTTCGAAAAATATGCACAGAAAATGAAAGATGTAGGTATTAAAATCTATGTAAGAAGAGGCGGACCAAACTATGAAAAAGGTCTAAAAGATATCAAAGAAGCAGCTGATAGATTAGGACTTTGGATAGATGTTTACGGACCAGAAACTCATGTTACAGACATAGTTAGAATGGCAGTTGAGGCATAAGGAGAGAAAATGGCACAATTATTTACTAAAGATACACAAGCAATTTTTTGGAACAACAACGCAAGTGCGATCCAAAGAATGTTAGATTACGATTTTGTAATCGGTAGAAAAACTCCTTCTGTTGCAGCTATTGTTGCTCCAACGGCTGATTCTAAATTCCAAAAGTTTTTCTGGGGCGGCGATGAGATTATGATCAATCTGTATAAAACTACAGCTGAAGCTAAAAAAGATTATCCAAACGCTGATGTGCTTTTGAACTTCGGATCATTTAGAACAGCTTATGATGTTACTATGGATGCGCTTAATATGGGAGGCTTCAATACTATCATGATCACAGCAGAAGGTATTCCTGAGAGACTTGCAAGAAAAATGAATGCAGTAGCAAGAGAAAAAAATGTTACGGTAATCGGACCTGCTACAGTTGGCGCTATTGCTCCAGGAGCATTTAAAATCGCAAATATCGGCGGAACAATTGAAAACATCATCAATTCTAAATTACATCGTGCAGGTTCATGCGGACTTGTTACAAGAAGTGGAGGTTTATTTAATGAGCTTTCAAATATCATTGCTATTAACGCAGACGGAATCGCAGAAGGTGTTGCGATAGGAGGAGATAGATTTGTCGGCTCAGTTTTTATTGACAATCTTCTTAGAATGCAAGATAATCCGGAAGTGAAATATATGTTACTTTTAGGTGAAGTTGGAGGTACTGAAGAGTACAAAGTGATCGATGCCGTTAAATCAAGCAGAATTACAAAGCCAATCATTGCTTGGTGTATAGGAACTATCGCTAAGCATTACAGCAGCGGTGTTCAATTTGGTCATGCGGGAGCAAGCGCAAACGCTGAGAGAGAAACTGCTGATGCAAAAAATAAAGCTATGGCTGAAGTTGGCATTTATGTACCTGAATCATTCAATGATCTACCAAACAAAATAGCTGAAGTTTATGGCAAACTAAAAGCAGATGGCGTAATATCAGAAATACCTGAGCCTGCAATGAACACCGTTCTAAAAGTTAGAAGAAGCAAACAATTCATCTGTACTATAAGTGATGATAGAGGCGATGAGGCTACTTATGCAGGATTCCCGATATCTAGCGTTGCTACTCCTGATACAGGCAAAGGCATAGGCGATGTTATATCTCTTCTTTGGTTTAAAAAACAGTATCCGAAATGGGCTACTCAGTTTATAGAAACTGTTATCAAAACAGTTGCAGATCATGGTCCAGCGGTTAGTGGAGCGCACAATGCAAAAGTAACGGCACGCGCAGGTAAAAGCGTTGTTGAATCTCTTGTAACAGGACTTTTAACGATCGGACCAAGATTTGGCGGCGCAATTGACGGAGCAGCTGAGCACTTTAAATATGCAAATGACAACAACTTGTCCCCAGCAGAGTTCTTGAACCATATGAAAAAAGAAGGTATCCCAATTCCTGGTATAGGACACAGAATCAAATCTCTTAGAAATCCGGATTTGAGAGTTGTTGGACTTAAAAAATTTGCAGCAGAACATTTCCCTGCTACTCCTCTTTTGGACTATGCGCTTACTGTTGAACAGCTTACAACATCTAAAAAAGATAACCTTATCTTAAATGTTGACGGCACTATCGGTATTTTGATGGTTGATATGTGGAGAGCATTAGGGTACAGTGAAACTGAGATCGATGAGTTTATCTCAAGCGGAACACTAAATGCGTTCTTTATTGCAGGTAGAACTATCGGATTTATCGGACACGTTCTTGATGAAAAAAGACTTGCAATGCCAATGTATAGACATCCAATGGATGACATACTATATCAAGTTGATATGGCCGAAGAAATTTAAGATATACAATTTTTATAACTTGTGATATAATTTTGATAATTATATTGCAAGGTTACAAATATGCTACAAAACAAAAAGGCTTTTACAATGATAGAAGCTATTATGGTAATAGTAGTTATGGGCATCATAGCTGCTGTTGCAATTCCTAGACTCGAAAACGATTCAAGGCAAGAAGCCTCAGATCAAATTCTCTCAGATATTAGATACACTCAACACCTTGCGCTTACCGATGATGTAACTAATCCAAATAATGCAAATTGGCAACGAGCCTTTTGGAGTATTCGATTTGTAAATAATGGTGGGCAGTGGATTTATGGCATAGGTTCTGATAAGAATTATAGAGGCAATTTTAATGGCAATGAATATGCTATCGACCCATTAAGCGGGCTGCCAATGAATGGCAACAATACAGCCGGCGCTTCAAATGTTTCTCAGAGAACACAACTTTTTAGAAAAGGTGTTACAGGCATTACTTTTGCAGGCTGCAACCAAACTATTGGCTTTGATAGACTCGGAAGACCTCATTCTGGTTTCAATGGCTCAGCTTCACCGGATTATAGCAGTAGACTTGTAGGCATTTGCACTATTGCATTTACACATCCAAATGGTAATTTTACTATCCAGATAAACCCTGAAACAGGCTATGCATTTAGAACAGATCAGCCGAATATGTAATTTTCTATTTTTTTATACAATTTCCTCAAAAAACCCTTGACATATAATAACTTTACTGCTATAATACGCGTCCAC